>CAZXIB010000006.1:1659-17634 GCA_964639815.1 uncultured Thomasclavelia sp.
AGAAGCACCACAAAATGATGTCTATGCTCAACCAAATGCTGCACCGCAACCTCAAGTACAGCCGCAAGCACAAGCGCAACAGTTCCAACAGCCCGCTGTACAACCACAACCCCAAGCTGTTGATGAACCGCTTGTAGCTGAAGAAGTTGATATAGCAGCTACTTCTTCGCGCTTACGGGCAACTGCCGATACTATGAGTAATACGCTAAGTAATACTCTAAACAATACCATGAGTAACACTATGAGTGATACCACCCAGCTTATGAATGATACGATGCCACTACAGGTTGAAAGAACGGGTTCTATGACGGCTATCGAGGATGATGAAGAATACTATGAGATTAGCAGTTCCAGTCGTATCCTCAATATCATCTTAGTTGTCCTTATTGTCATTTTGGTTTTAGTACTCATTGTTGTAGCTTACCTCATCCTTGTTGCCCAGGGCATCATCCCTAGCCTCTTTTGATATGCCTATTAATATCGCTATCGATGGGCCTAGTGCCGCTGGCAAGTCATCTCTAGCTAATCAGCTAGCTAAAAAACTAGGCTATGTCCATCTTGATACGGGAGCTATGTACAGGATGGTCGCTTATTTGTGCAAGAGTAAGGGTATAGATATCGCTGATGAAGGCAGTGTTTTAAGCGCTCTATCTTCTTGTGATTACCATATTACAAAAGACGGCAACTTCTACTTAGATGGAATCTGTATAAACGAATTTATCAGGTCAGAAGAGATTGGTATGGCGGCATCAGATATTTCAAAGGTTAAAAGTGTTAGAGAAGCCCTCGTCGCTAAACAAAGACAATTAGCTCAAGACAAGGGTTATATCCTTGATGGGCGTGATATCGGCACTGTCGTCTTACCGGATGCAGAAGTAAAGATATTTTTAGTAGCTGATGCCAAAGAAAGAGCTAGACGTCGTGTAGCCCAAAACAAGCTAAAAGGCATTGATTTAAACTTTGATGATGTATATAACGATATAATGCGACGTGACTATCAAGATAGTAATAGAGAAGTCTCGCCACTTAAAAAGGCTGATGATGCCGTTGTCATTGACAGTAGTACAATGAGCTTAGATGATGTCATCGGTATCGTTTATGATGTCGTAACAGACAAACTAAAGGAGAACGTATGATAGAGGGTGTCATTGCCATTGTCGGTCGTCCTAATGTGGGCAAGTCGACGCTTTTTAATCGCATATTACAGGAAAGGCGAGCCATCGTCTTAGATACGCCAGGTGTCACAAGAGACCGCATCTATGGGGACTATTCGTGGCTGGCCAAAGACTATCGACTCATCGATACAGGTGGCATCCAGTTAGCGGATGCCCCTTTTCAAAAAGAGATTAATGCCCAAGTTGACATTGCTGTTGAACAAGCCAATACTATCATCTTCCTTACAAGTGGCAGTGAAGGTCTTACGGATGATGACCGCTATATCGCTAAGCTATTAAGAAAAGCAGGTAAGCCCGTCATCGTCGCCGTCAATAAGATAGACGACTACGCTCTTATTAATAATATCTATGAATTTTATGGTTTAGGTTTTGGTGACCCTATAGCTGTATCGGCATCCCATGGCATAGGTGTAGGTGACCTTTTAGATAAGTGTGTAGAGGTCATGCCTAAAAAAGCTATCGATACTTATGAAGGTATGATACGCTTTGCCATAATAGGTAGACCAAATGTCGGAAAATCAAGTCTTACTAATGCTTTAGTAGGTGAAGATAGGGTAATTGTTTCGGAAATTGAAGGCACGACACGCGATGCCATTGATACGGTCTTTACCTTTAAGGGTAAGGAATATGTCGCCATAGATACGGCAGGAATTAGAAGACGAGGCAAGGTGCAAGAGTATGTCGAAAAATATTCGGTTTTAAGAGCCAAGTCTGCTATCGATAGAGCTGATGTCGTATTAGTTCTAATTGATGGGGCTCGTGGCATCATCGAACAAGACAAACACGTTGCTGGTCTAGCTCACGAAGCCCTTAAAGGGGTTATCATTGTCTTGAATAAGTGGGATCTAGTGCCCAAAGACCATAAAACGATGGCCGAGATGGAAAAGAAGATTAGAAGTGAGTTCCAATATCTCGACTACGCCCCTATCGCCTTTACTAGTGCCATCGACGGCAAAAGAGTTGATACCTTACTTCCGCTAATTGAAGAAGTCTATGCCAATGTCAATAGACGCATCCAAACTTCCGTCTTAAACGAAGTCATCTTAGATGCCCAACTCTCTAATCCACCAAAGACCCATAACGGCAAAAGGCTCAAGATATACTACGCTACTCAAGTAGAAGCTGCACCGTGCGTCATCGTCCTTTCGGTCAATGAGCCTGATTTACTTCACTTCTCATATAAACGCTATCTAGAAAATCGTTTAAGGGAGGCCTTTGACTTTAAGGGGGTTCCTATCAATATCAAAGCCATCAAAAGAAAGGAAGACTAGATGAAGATACGTGCTATTGGTAGTGGTTCTTGGGGTACAGCTCTAAGTCAGGTGTTAGTCGATAACGACCAAGATGTCCTTATATACGGCGTATCGCCAGAAGAAGTCGATGACATCAATAAGAATCATCGCAATTCTAAATACTTCGATACCGATATATCGCCAAAGATAAAAGCGACTACAGATATAAATCTTATAGCTGATGGTGATATCGTTATCTTGGGTGTGCCTGTAAGGGCGATAGAGAGTGTTTGTAAAGAGATTTACCCTCTATTAAAAGAGGGGGCAATCGTTATAAATGTCGCCAAGGGCTTACATCCTGATAGTAAGCGACGACTTTCACTTGTGATAAAAGAGCTATTAGCTGATAAGGTCAGTAATGTCGTATCGTTAATTGGCCCAAGCCATGCTGAAGAGGTCATATTAAGACAGTTAACGCTGGTAAATGCTGTATGCGAAGATGCGATAGCTGCTAAGCAGATTCAATATCTCTTTTCTAACGACTACTTTCGCGTCTATACCAATACCGATGTCATAGGCGCCGAGATTGCCGCGGCCATAAAGAATGTCATGGCTATAGCTTCAGGTGTTTTAAATGGTTTAGGACAGGGCGATAATGCTAAAGCTGCACTAATGACTAGAGGACTTTCAGAAATGACAAGGTTTGGTTTAGCCCTAGGCGGGCGTACTGAGACCTTTATTGGCCTTAACGGTGTTGGTGACTTGATTGTTACTTGCTCGTCGCTGCACTCTCGCAATTATCAAGCCGGTCTAGCTATTGGTAAGGCCGATTCTGCGGAAGATTTTTTAGCAAGTAATACTAAGACGGTCGAGGGCATCCTTACCACTAAGACCGTCTATGAGCTAGCTAAAGAGCTTAATATCGACATGCCAATCACAAGTGAGGTTTACGCTGTCCTCTATGAAGGCAAGAGACCTTCATTAGCTCTAGATGATTTAATGCGCCGACCACTAAAGGCTGAAGACTAAAGAAAAAGGCTGATATCAATACCAGCCTTTTAGATGTGTGTTAATTGAGAATGCATTAAGAGCTATCGTCTAGCTCATCTTCATCATCTTCACTTGATTCAGTGAGGTCAACGACGGCACAGTATTGGTCTTCAAGGGATGATGCTGAACCACAGATTTCCATGGTACTAGCACCAATTAGCTCACTACTATCATAGGATAAAAGTATTGAAGTATCCTCGGATACACCACTAAAAATCAATACATCATCAATGTATAGATATACATAGTAGACGGTTTCTTCATCGACAATATAACGGATGCGTGGATAGTAAAGTCGACCATATACGGTTGTTGTTTCACCACTGGCACTGACCGCTGTCATCGCTTGTACACCCTCTTCGGTATCTTCGCCTAAGAATAAGAAATCAACCTGGATAGTACCATCGCCAAATGTGATGTCGATACCAGAAATCGTGCTTTCACGGTATTCATATTCAATCTCATCTTCAGATAATAACTCGTAGTACTCTTTCAAGATAAGGCCAGTGACACTGGTACCAGTGGTAGGCTCTATGTATGGGTATAGACCCATGACGTGCGTTATTTCGACAACGGAGTCAGGTTGTTCTATTGCCACTGGTTCATAGCCAAAGTGTTCTATCGCCGCATCCAGCAAGATATTACCAATCTGACCCTTGAGGTTGATACTATCATCATAAGATGTTAGATAGGCTCCTTCTGCCGCCTGATCAAAGCCTAACCATATGACATTGGTATAGTTACTGGTCGAGCAGACTAGCCATGAATCCTTAGCAGCACCTACTGGTATGCCATAGGCAGTACCTGAATCACCCCAGTCGGTCGTACCTGTCTTAGCGTAGACAGGATAAGTATCCGCTAATATTTGTGTGTAGTTATACCAACTGCCATAGACGACTTCATATTCTAGTGTCGCTGCCATATATGCAGCACCTTCCGATACGACTTGCGTACCCTCAGTGTCGGCGACATAAGTAGAACCATCAGAAAAGACGATGTAGTTGATTGTGTGAGCTTCGATATAGTACCCACCATTAAAGAGGATGGCGTGGGCTGAAGCTAATTGAGCTGGTGATACTTGTAGGGTATTACCACCAATTGCATATTGTATATCAAAGGTATCTCGGTCAACTTCGATACCTATCGACTCTAAAAAGTCCATACAGTAATCAGCTCCTAATTCATCGATAAGAGCTTGTAAGGTTTTAACGGCAGGCGTATTAAGTGAGCGCGCTACTGCCTCTGTTATCAACATATCTCCATCATAGGTGCCACTGGCATTGGCAATTAAATGATCAGTACCCGGTATGTAGACGGGGCCATCAGTTACTGTATGTGATGTTGCCCATCCCAACTTCTCAAAGGCGAGTAGATACTCAAAGACAGGCTTGATGGTCGAACCCGGTTGGATACGCGACATCGTTGCCCTGTTCCAAGTTAGTGAGCCACTTTGGTTACGCCCACCACCAATGGCTACTATTGCCCCGGTTTGGTTGTCGATGGATATAATGGCGTTTTGCAAGTCGTCACGATACCAAGTGACGATGTCGTCAGTATTTTGGATATCATAGACCAGTTGTTGCATATAGGCATCCATGTTGGTGTAGATTTGCATGGGCGTAGTCGTAGGGTCTAGACCTGTTTTCTCTATAACCTCTTCGATAACGGCATCAATATATGACTGATAGTAGGGGACAGTATCAGACCAGATACTGAGTTCACCAACAAGCTGGTCTTCTAGTTTGATGGCTTTGGCGAGTTCTGCCTCCTCTTCGGTTATATAGCCATGGTAGACCATCATGTCTAAGACCTCATTGCGTCTAGCAGTACCATTGGCAAGGTAGTCGATATCGGCACTGACATAGGTATTGGACTCATCATACTTGATGAGCTCATTATAGGGGTTACAGGCGTTTGGTGAATTGATGATACCCGCTAAGAAGGCACTTTCTGATAAATCTAGTTCACTTACATCCTTACCAAAGTAGTATTGGGCAGCCTTTTGGATGCCACGGATGTTGTTGCCAAAGTTGATGAGGTTGAGATAAGAGGCAAATATTTCACGTTTATCAAGTTCATTATCAGCCTGCATAGCTAGGATTATCTCTTGGGCCTTACGGGCGATAGAACGCTCAGCTAGTGTTGAGTCTTCACCGGCATCGACTTGGAAGTAGGTATTTTTGATAAGTTGCATATCAAAGGTCGAACCACCTTGGGAAAAGGAACCCGATTGGATGTTTTCTAAAGCCGCTTTTACAAAGCGCGGTATATCAAAACCGTTGTGTTCAAAGTAGCGGGAGTCCTCTATCGCAATGAAGGCGTCGATGAGGATGTTGGGTATGTCTTCATAGTCGATATTCTCACGCTTATACTCACCAAGTTCGGCGATGACATTGCCATCATTGTCATAGATGACGCTGGATTCCGGGGCGACAAGGTCGGATAAGACAAGAGTTGGTGTACCCTCAAGTAGCTTATAGCCAATAAGAAGGCCAACGCTAAGACCGATAAAGGCTATACCGATAATAGACCATACAAAAATGGCAGCTACTAGAGTGAAGAGCTTAGGTTTGGGGCGATTACTATATAATTCTCTGTCTTCGTAACGTTCCTTTTTCTTTTTTTCTTTAGCTTGCTTTTTGGCTTTTTTTGCCTCTTTTTTTGTATCGGCATTTAAAAAAACTACAGTATCTTCTGCATTTTCTTCGCTTTGATTGCTTTCTTCTTGTGTAGCGCTAGGACTTCTTTCATCGACTGCGCTTAATTCATCATTTCTTTTCATGTCATCATCATATCTTAAAGTTAATGGCACCTAAGTTTCTAAAGTATTGAACGGCAATACAACCAAGGCCAGTATGAATGGCTACGGGATTGCACAAAGGAATAATTTCGATGCGCGCACTTGGGAAGCTTTTTCTTAGGTCATCGGCAAATATCATGGCATCACCATAGGCATCGACATGGGCTACGGCAATGATGTAGTCGTCAAAGTCACCTATCTCCTTAGCCATTATCTCAAGTGCCTTACTCAAGGCCTTTTTGAAAGTGCGCTTTTTATTTATGACCTCAATCTTACCAGCAGTTTGCTTATTTACCTCTAAAATTGGTTTAATCATCAAGAATTCAGCTATTGTGGCACTAGTTTTGGATAGTCTGCCACTCTTGGTCAGGTGCATCATGTCACTGGGGACTAGTAAGGTATTAGTAGATGTGACGACCTCTTCCGCCTTTTCCATAGCTTCTTTAATAGTTAAACCCTTAACTTCAATGAGGTCTTTGAGATATTCGATTAGGTATTTTTGAACGACAGCCGTTACACCACAATCAATACAGTGAAGATTGATGTCGTTTTGGTCAGCTGCTAAGTATAGGGCATTCATGGTGCCACTAAGACCCGGACAAATAGGTACAGCTACAGCTTCCTTATAACCATTTTCTTTAAGACTTACAAAGAGTTGGTCTATAAGGCCTAGTGATGGTAAGGATGTTGCTAAATCATCGCCTTTTTTAAGGGCGCGGATGACATCGACGCTTTGGATATTCTCTAGGTCGAAGTAGTTCTTATTTGCGATACCAATTTGTAACGGAAGGGAATAGATACCTTCTTTGTGCATGTCGTCTATGTTGTGGCCACAGCCACTGTCGGTTATAAAAGCAATTTTTTCCATTTAGATATCCTCCCTGCTCAACTGAATTATATCAGTGTTGTATAATAAAGTCATGATTATTGGCCCTTATATAAGAACTGCTTATTCGCTTTTAGAGAGCCTAGTGAAGATTGATGAATTAATTATAGAGGCCCAAAAGCTAGGTTACACTTATCTAGCCTTAGTAGACACATCAATGAATGCCGCTAGGATTTTTACTAAGTGCATAAAGACCACCTCTATAAGACCAATATATGGCCTAGAGATAAAGTATGAGTGGGAAGACAGGGTTGATAGTATTGTCCTTTACGCTAAAGATGATGAAGGTATGAGCTGTCTATATAAATTATCGACAATGATGCATCGCGATAAGTTAAATATAAATAATCTAATACTGAGTGGCTATAGTGACCATCTATTAGTAGTCTTACCATCGACTTCTGCATTTTTAGACTTTGCCTCTTTAGCGGAACTAAAAAAAGAGCTAGGCGACTTTTATCTTGGCCTTAGTCGAAATGACTATCGCCACCAAAAAGAGCGCAACACCAAACTAAAAAAGGAAGCTTTAGATTTAGGCATACCGAGCATCGCCTTTTACAATACCCTTTATGTCTATGCGAATGATGAAGAGGCCTTTAGGTGTCTAACGGCTATTAGACTTAATCGTAGTCTCAGTGATGACATCGTCGTACAAAGCGGGGCCTATCTTTTAGATGCGGCTACCATAAAAGCCAACTATGAAGCTGATGATTTAGCTCGTCTACAAGAACTATTTGATACCATCTACTTTGAACACAAAGAAACCAAGACCAGCTTACCTGATTATCCTGTCGCAGGTGGTCATAACAGTCGCGACTTTCTTATAAGCCTTACTAAGACCGGTCTTAATAGACGCCTTAAAGGCAATGTCACCAAGGCCTATAGCGATAGACTAAAACACGAGTTAAAGGTAATCATCGATATGGATTTTGTCGATTACTTCCTCATTGTCTATGACTTTATACTATACGCTAAGAAAAATGGGATATTAGTAGGGCCAGGACGCGGGAGTGCGGCAGGTTCTTTAGTTGCCTATTGTCTGGGTATTACCGATATCGACCCTGTTGCCTATGGCTTAATTTTTGAGCGCTTTTTAAATAGTGAGCGTGTTACGATGCCGGATATAGATGTCGATTTACCAGCCAATAGAAGACAAGAAGTCATTGACTATGTCGCAAATAAGTATGGCAAAGAGAGAGTAGCCCATATCACGACTTATGATACCTTTAAGTCTAGACAGGCGCTAACCGATGTCGCCAAAGCTATTGGCTATAGTCGTTTTGATAGACTTCGTGCCACCATTAGAAATAACGATGACCTAAAAACCTTATACGCTAAAAATAACAGCTTCCGCCAAACAATAGATGCAGGTCCCCTTGGTAAAAAACTTTTAGAGATGGCGCTACGACTAGAGGGTCTACCTCGCCATTTCTCAACCCATGCGACAGGTATTGTATTATCAAAACTTCCATTAATTGAGGTAGCACCACTAGTTAAGGTTGACGATGACTTACACTCAGTAGGTCTTACTTTGGGCCAGTTAGAAGACATCGGTCTTATCAAAATCGACTTTTGCGGGCTAGGCAACCTCGATGTGATTGCAGAAACAGTGACTGATATAAGACGTGAGATACCAAATTTAAGCTTAAGAGATATAAGACTAGATGATGCCAAGACCTATCGCTTGATTGCCGATGTCAATACGATAGGTATCTTTCAACTCGATTCTGCTGGCATGCGCAATATCATCCGTAAGCTAAAGCCCAAGACTTTTACTGACATCGCTGTTACTATCGCTTTATTTAGACCCGGTCCGATGCAAAATATACCCGCCTATCTTGAAAACCGCGCTCATCCTGAAAGGATAAAATACTTACATCCTTTACTCAAGCCTATACTAGAAGAGACTTATGGCATTATCATCTACCAAGAGCAGATTATGCAGATAGCTCAGGTCTTAGCTAAGTTCTCCTATGCCAAGGCTGATATAATGCGCCGGGCCATGGCTAAAAAGAATGAGTCAGAGCTTAAAGCTTTACAAAATGACTTTATAGAAGGTTGTATTACTAATGGCATCAAAGAAGACATAGCTAAGGCTGTCTATGACTTGATATTGCGCTTTGCCAATTATGGCTTTAACAAGTCACACAGCGTAGCCTACGCTTTGATATCATACTGGCAAGCTTATCTAAAGGCCAATTATCCACTATACTTCTATAAGGCACTGATGAATGGCAATATCGCTCCTAATGCCAAGACCTACGAATACATCAGCGAGTGTCGAAAAGTTGGTTTGAAATGCTTAGCTCCAGACATCAATAAGTCAAAGACTACCTATTTCATCGAGGGTTCGGCTTTGCGTATGCCGCTTGGGATTATTAAAAACGTCGGTGGGGTATCAGCTGCCCAAATTGTAAAGAAACGCACAGATGATGGGCCTTATAGGTCTTATGAGGATGCGGTAATAAGACTTAAGTCTATCGGCACTGATGCCCTTACTTCCTTAATTGACGCTGGGGCCTTTGATTGTTTTGGTAAATCACGCAGAATGATGCGCTCTAACCTCAAAGAGGCCATGGGTGTCGATAGTCTAGCCTATGCCATGGGCATAGAACCATCCTTTGTCGATGCGAAGGATGATGTAAAGGAGGTAGCGATGCGGGAAAAGGCTGCCCTTGGCTTTACCTTGAGTGTTGACCCCTTAGCCATCGCCAAAAAACAATACGCCATTGAATCCGAACCCCTTTATCGGCTAAAGGAGATGCGCGGTAGGATCTATGGCTTTGGTCAAGTAGAAAAAATTAAGGTCATAAGAGATAAGAAGGGACAAGAGATGGCTTTTATGAGTGTTTCCGATGAGACCGATGTCATAGATTTAGTCATTTTTGCCCAGATATATGAGCGTCTGGGTTCCAAGTTATTGAGTAGCACAGGACGTTATATCGTCTTTTATGGTCAGATGCAGGATTCTTCGGTTAAAGTAGAAAGTATAGAGATAAAGGATTAAGTATGATAAAGATATTAGTAGTAGATGATGAAATAATGATAAGAGAGGTTGTCAAGGAGTATGCCAAGGTAAATGGTTATAAGTGTGATGAGGCCACTAATGGCTTAGAAGCTTTAGATAAGATAAGCCATAATGACTATGACCTCGTCTTACTCGACATCATGATGCCCGAGATGGATGGCTTTATGACTTTAAAGAAGATAAAGGCCCAAAAGGACATACCTGTGATAATGCTCAGTGCTAGACAAGAAGAAGAGGATAAACTACTCAGTTTTAGCAGTGGTGTCGATGACTATGTGACTAAGCCCTTTTCACCTAAAGAGCTCATGGCCCGCATCAAAGCTGTCTTAGATAGATATGGCAAAAGAGAAAATGAGATAGTGACAATAGATGGTTTAACCATCGATATACCAGGTCGCAAGGTGACGATAGATGGCGAGATGCTGCCACTTACACCTAAAGAGATTGACTTACTCATTTACTTTGTTGAGCATAAGAATATCGCTTTATCAAGAGAACAACTCCTCAGCTCTGTCTGGGACTACGACTACTATGGTGACGATAGGACTGTCGATACCCATGTGAAGATGCTGCGACATCACTTGGGCGAGTATAGAGACTACATCGTAACGATAAGAGGCATGGGGTATAAGTTTGAAGTTTAACTTACGGGGCATCCGCTTTAATACCTGGGCTGTTTTCGCTTTGTTTTCGCTGGTTATTGTGCTAATCATAGGATTTTTGCAGATATTCTTGATTAAGCCTTATTTTCGCAACCAACAAGTCACCAGTATTGAAGTAGTAGCTGATGAATTAGAAAATGGCCTCTTATTAAAAGATGTCGTTACGGAAGAAGATGTATCGGCGGCTTTTTCCCTCATCTTCAACAACAACATGTGTGCTGTCGTCTATAATCAGGATGGCGTTACTGTCTATGAGTCTGATGCCTTAGGGGCTACCTGTATCTTTGATAGGATGACGACGATTGGCGAAGAGACCTATGTCATATCCCAACAACCCCAAAAACTCATCAACACTTTAATTGAACAGGGTTTTGGCGATATGATAGTCACTAGTGATTTAACGGGGCAAGAGATGCTTTTGTATGGTAGAGAGATAAATGGTACTTTATCTAATTACTATCTCTTTATCAATGCTCCAACTGAACCTATTGATTCTTATATTCAACTTTTCATTGACCAATTTATTCTCATTGCGATTGTGGTCTTTGTCTTGGCCATCTTTGTATCACTTCTATTAGCCAACAAAATAACATCGCCCATCGTCAAGATAAGAAAAGAAGCTACTAAACTACAAAAAGGCAACTACGATGTCGACTTTGCGATAGACTCGTATACAGAGATTAATGATTTAGCCAAGACCTTAAATGAGGCCAGTAAACAATTAGAAGTAACTGATGAACTGCGCAAGGACTTAATAGCCAATGTCTCCCATGACATCAAAACACCTCTAACGATGATAAAGGCCTATAGCGAGATGATAAGAGACATTAGTGGAAGCGACCCTGTCAAACGTGAAGAACACCTCAATGTCATAATAGAAGAGACGGATTATCTAAATAAGCTAGTCGATGATATGCGTGATGTCTCAAAGTTGCAAGCTGGACAGACGACCTTAAAACGGGAAAACTTTGATCTAATGGAGTTAATAGAGCGGATTATTGATCACTATAAGGGGTTTTTGGGTTCGGGTAAAATAGACCTAGAAAAAGACCTTGTGCCCTGTGTCATCTGGGCCGATAAGACAGGTATATCCAGAGTCATATCTAACTTCCTATCTAACGCCATCAAGTATTCCTTTGAAGATTCAACCATTACGATAAAGATGATTGATAGCGAAGATGCGATAAGAGTTGAAATTACCGATGAGGGAAGAGGCATAGCTGAAAGCGAGCTACCATATATCTGGTCACGCTACTACAAGATTGATAAGGGCTTTACAAGGACAACGAGTTCTACAGGTCTAGGTTTGGCTATTGCCAAGGCCATACTAGAAGCCCATGGTGCAAACTATGGTGTTACTTCTAAGGTCAATGTCGGTTCGACCTTCTATTTTGAATTATCCAAGGACTATGATGAAAAGAGTGTATCTGCCCGGGACTGATATCTGGCTATGGCAAGATGATAGTGTCCTGCCTCTTAACACGGATACGGTATTACTGGGCGAAAGTCTCGACTTTCCAAAAGGTAAGCACGTCCTAGATATCGGGACAAGCACAGGTGCCCTATTACTCTATGCCAGTATGCGAAAGCCTGCCACTCTTACCGGCGTTGACATTGATGCGCATGCCTTAGAGATTGCCAAACATAATCTCGAAGATAACGGCGTAGTAGCCAAGCTTATAAACGGCGATATCCGTGAATACTACGCTGAACAATACGATGTGATAATCTCTAATCCACCATTTTTTAAAGGGCCTAATACGGCTCTTAAGTCAGATAACTATTTACCACTAGACGAACTCTTTATAGCCTTTAAAAGGCTTATCAAGGATAACGGTCACATCTATATCATCTATCAAGCATCAAGACTTGTTGAAGTAGTAGAAGCTACTCTTGCTTATGGTTTTAAGATAGAGACCCTACGATTTGTCTATAACGATGGTTCACAAGCTATACGCCTTTTAGCTAAGCTAAAGCGCGGCAAAGACAAGTCGACGTGCATACCAGAGCCCATCATCATAAAACATGATAAGTAACATGAAGGTATATCATTTGCTTCAAGAGATATAAAAAATCAACATTTCCCAAAAATACAACAATAAATGTGATTACTAGAATAAAAAGACTTATAATGTCCTTAAATAGATGTGAATGACACCTAAGCTACAAACTAGTTTGATAGCACGAATGTGCTAGGGAGGGGGAAGATATGAAGAAGTTTTTAACTATGATACTGAGCCTAATGATGGCTTTGACATTAATGGCTTGTACAGCAAATGAGAATGATACTACAGATGAAGTTGATACAAATATCTATGCCACTCTCGATACAGAAGACTTAGACATAGATAACTTAGTCCTGCCTTTTGATAAGGATGCTTATGTATCGATTGAAATCGACCAAGAACAATCAGACTATGACTTAAGTACTGCTGGTGAATATACCATAGTACTTATTCTTACTGATGAAGATGGTGAAACTAGTGAAGTATCATTTACTCTAGTGGTTCAAGAGGATGCAGAGGAAGAAAGCATTCAAGGAATCGAAACCCAACTAATCACAAAGCTTTCTACCAAAGAAGAAACTGTTGATGCCATCGCAAGCTTAGCTGGTATTGATGGAGAGCTTACTATCAATGCCAATACTGATAGCAGTTCTTCTAGCAGTTCTACCTCTAACTCAAGTAACTCAAGCAGCACCTCTAGTTCTTCAACCTCTAGCTCATCAAGCTCAAGTAGCTCTTCTAGCACCACTGATTCAAGTAGTAGTTCTAGCTCATCCACTAGCTCCAAAACCCTCGCCGAATTACAACAAGCTGTTTCTGATGCCCAAGCCGTTATCGATAAGGGCTCGCTTGGCTTCTTTGAAGCATACGGTTATACAGAAGCAGTGACATATCTAAATAACAGTAATTCATGGACTACCTCGACATATTACTCTTATACGAATATCGGCGGTTCTAAGGATGCCACATCCCTCGCCAACATGAAGACCGCCATCGAAATGATTATCCAGGGCAATAACTACAGAACTAGTGAGGGCGTCAGCACCCTAAAGATATCAGCTACTCTCATGGCGATATCTCAAGTCAATACCAATGCCTCAGCTTATACCGTTAGTCACACAAGCAGAGGAAATGTCGGTGAGAACTTAGCTTGGGGTTATAGTGACCCATACGAGGGCTGGTACACCATGGAAAAAGCTGTTTATGATTGGCTAGTCAATAAGGGCTATAGTCTCTCGCTAACTACTTACTCTAGTGTTATCAGTAGCCTAAGCAACTCCGAAAAGAATCAGATTGTGAGTGATTGTAATCTAGATAGCACATCCTTTATCCAAGTTGGTCACTATATAAACCTCGTATACCCTGATTATGTCGTGACAGGTGGCGCCTATAACCAATACGGAAATTATGGTAAGACCCATGGTCAGGTCTTCCAATACAGCGCCAGCGATGCGAAAGATGCGACTACTTTCTATAACGAGTTCATGACCTACTATAACAAAGTCTATCAAGACTTAGCTGATGCACAGGCCGCCCTAGCTGCCGCCTCCTAGCAACAATATTATTCACTGCATTGATGGAAGGAGATATATGAAGAAGTTTTTAACAACAATACTTAGCCTAATGATGGCTTTAACGCTTGGGGCTTGTTCTAGTGGTGAGAGCGAAGAAGTCGTAATATGTGTAGATACAAATGTTTATGTAGCTTTAGGCACAGAAGAACTAGACCTTGATAGTATCGTCTTACCACTAGATGATTATGACTATGTATCTATCGAGATTGATGAAGATAAGTCCGATTATGACTTAACGACATCTGGTGAATACACTCTAGTAGTAATTCTGACTGATGAGGATGGTGAAACTACTGAAGTATCACTAACACTAGTAGTCGAAGCAGAAGCTGAAGAAGCACAAGTCGAAGATGATAAAGAAACCACCGCCTTAGATATCGAAGGTCAACTACTGGCAAAACTCTCTACCAAAGAAGACACTATCTCTACTGTTGCTTCGTTAGTTTTAGGTGATGACGCCAATGTAGAGACAATCATTACGGCATACGCTAGTGTTGCGGCATCCAGTTCAAGCACTAGTTCTTCTAGCTCCAGCTCATCTTCATCCTCGTCAAACAATACCCAAGGCAGTCTAATTGACCTCACTGCTGAATCAGACAATAGTTCATCTACTTCAGATGACAATGACTCAGACAGCGCATCTACTTCAGATGATGGTTCTAGTAATGTAGACTATGACAAATTAATAGCTGAGAAAGAAGCGGAGATAGAAAGTCTAGAAAAGGCTGCCGCTTCATATACCGATGAATATTTGGCCACTTTGCAGAAAGCTGTTTCCGATGCTCAGGCAGTTGTCGATAAAGGCTCGCTTGGCTTCTTTGAAACTTATGGCTATTCGTCAGCTGTTACTTATCTTACAAACAGTAATTCTTGGACTACCGACACATACTACTCATACACGAACATAGGAGCTTCCAGTGATGCTACATCGCTTGATAATATGAAGACCGCTATTGAAATGATTATTAATGGTAATAGCTACAGAGCATCAGAAAATGTCTCGTCTCTAAAGATATCCGCAACCTTAATGGCTATAGCTCAGGTTAACACCAACGCCTCGGCCACTCTTATTGGCCATACGGGTAAGGGATTAATCGGTAGCGCTGCCGCCGAGAATTTGGCTTGGGGTTACAGTAATCCCTATGCTGGCTGGTATACTAAAGAAAAGGAACTTTATGAAAGTGGCGTGACTAGCTATTCTAAAGTGGGGCACTATCTAAATCTCGTTAATAAAACTTATACTACCACTGGCGGGGCTTACAACCAATATGGGAGCTATCGCACAACCCATGGACAGGTATTTAGCACATATGACAGCGATGCCAAAAGCGCCAGCGCCTTCCAACAAGAATTTCTGACATACTACAACGAGGTTTACGGAAATTTAAACAGTGCAAAGTCGGCACTAGACACTGCTGAGACTGCTATCAAAGCATTAGAAACGGCAAAGACCGAGTTAGCAGAACTCCAAAAGGCCAAGGCCTCAAGTTGAGCTGATAACTGAAGTGCATTTTATGGAAAATAGAAGTTTATGCTATTGATGGCATAAACTTTTAAATTTT
>CAZXIB010000007.1:0-17239 GCA_964639815.1 uncultured Thomasclavelia sp.
GTAGGAACTCGCTGTATTGCGTCATAATGACGGCAATCTTGCGAAAGTCCTCTTCATAAGCTTTGATCTGGGTTGTAAAGGCTTGGTTATCTTTACCTGACCAGGAAGAAGCTAGTAAGTCGATTTGTTCATAGAGCTCATAGTAGAGCTGCTGATACTCGACTTTGGCTTCTTCAATCTTCTCTGCTGTTTTTAAGACTTGTGTAGTCTCAACTTCGATATATCGCATTGTTTACCTCCTTTGCTCCTAATAAGACCGAAGGTGTATGTCTTCCTAAAAAAATAGCTACCCGAAGGTAGCTATTTGTTCTGCTCTTTAAAGCGTAATAAGTTATTTTAGTTTTCGTAGATTTTTTGATAGACGCTGATGAATTCTTCAGCCAAGATTCCAAAGGACTCAGCACTCATCATCTGGTCTTCAGCGTGTACCAGTAAGATATCAACAGAAATTTTGTTTTCTTCACCAGCAGCTTCTTGTTGGATTAGCTCGGCATGAGCCTTATGACCCTCAAGGAAGACACCTTGTCCTTCATCGATACGGGCCTTTGCCTCATCAAACTTACCCTCTTTAGCCAATCTAATGGCCTCGATATACAACGAACGAGCTGTGCCGGCTGCTGATATCAATTTAAAGCAGACTAATTCAAGTCCCTCCATTACTTCACCCCTAAGACTTCCATGGCTCTTTGGATGACCTTGTCACCATCCATCATGCCATAAGCCAATGTGTCGATCGGTTCAACAGGTACATTGGGGCAGTCTTCTTTAACTTTATCAAGGTTAAAGCGAATCTGTGGACCTAAGAAGATGATGTCAGCGTCAGTACCAAATTCTTTATCGGCAGATAGAGGGTGTGCTTCGATTGTGCACTCGAAGCCTCTTTTCTCAGCTGCCTTTTTCATGTTGTTGACGAGGATGGATGTGCTCATACCTGCTGAGCAAAATAATACGATTTTTTTCATTTTAGCCTCCTAAATCTTCACCATTTGTGGCGATAACTTTTTTATACCATTCAAAGCTGTCTTTGCGAATCCTTTTATAGGTACCATGACCCCAGTCATCAGCATCCACATAGACAAAGCCATAACGCTTAGAAATTTGGTTAGTACTTGCCGATACCAAATCAATCCAAGCCCAAGTTGTATAACCCATAAGGTCAACACCATCTTCTACTACAGCCTTCTCGAGATTCTCGATATGCTGTCTTAGATAATCGATACGATACTCATCATGTATCTTACCATCAGAACTGACCTCATCATAAGCCCCAAGACCATTTTCGACAATAAATAATGGTTTTTGATAGCGGTCGTATAGGTCGATTAGTGACTTACGAAGACCAATCGGATCACATTGCCAACCCCAGTCACTAGACTTTAGGTGGGGGTTTTTGACGCCGCGATAGATATTGCCAGTACTTACTTCAGCTCCATCAGATACTGTTGCACATGATGATGAATAATAGCTAAAGGAAATAAAGTCAACTGGATGTTGTCTAAGTATTTCCTCATCGCCTATGGCTATATCAAGCTTGATGCCTTTTTGGGCTAACTCTTTTTTGTAGTACTCAGGATAGTAACCGCGTACCTGAACATCAGAGTAAAGATAGACATTGCGTTCTAACTTTTGCGCCAGTAAAGCATCTTCAGGAGCACAGGTATATGGATAGACTGTCCGCTTAGTAATCATACAACCAACTAAGGCATCTTTTCTTTCCTCGTGGATAATCTTAGTAGCTAAGCTACTGGCGACTAGCTGATTGTGAATAGCTTGGTGAATGACTGACTCAAACTCATCGGCAGGGTATAAATCTTGAATGAGAGCGCCTGTTGTAAGTGGATGTCTTGACATCGAGTCTACTTCATTAAAGGTCAACCAGTACTTGACATACTTACTATAGCGCTTTACAACCGTCTTTACAAAACGGGTGAAGTGCTCTATACACTTACGATTATACCAACCGTTTTCATTGAGGGCTAGGTATAGTGGTGGCTCATAGTGAGACAGCGTTACTAATGGCTCAATCCCATACTTAGCTAACTCTTTAAAGACCTCCTCATAAAAGGCTAGACCCTCTTCGTTGGGTTCTTCTTCTATACCATTGGGATAGATGCGTGTCCAAGCTATTGAGAAGCGATAGACCTTAAAACCCATCTCCGCCATAAGAGCGATGTCTTCCTTGTAGTGATGATAGAAGTCTGAACCTCTCCTTTTTGGATAAGGCTCAATAGACTTATCATTCATAGCCTTTTTGATAGCTTCAAGACTGTAGTAGTTATGGGTGTGATAATCAGTGTTATCGACATCAGGCTTGTAAGTAGCGATATCGCATACCGACATGCCCTTACCGCCTTCATCCCATCCACCTTCGTATTGGTTGGCAGCTGTTGCGCCGCCCCATAGAAAGCCATCTTTTAAACGATAGCTCATGTTTCCTCCTTAAAAGCCGGATTTATCGGCAACTTCTTTAATTGAACTAATATCCCTGCTGAGTAAGAAAGTATAGATGACATCTAGAACATAAAGCATGGCCATACTGAAGTTGATAGCCGATAGCTCACTAGTGTGCTCAGCCGGAATAATTGTAACAACGTCCATAAAAGGGTCTTTGATATCATCTTGTTTGTCGCGTCGAGTGATAAGTACCCTTGGTACATTGCGAAGCTTCAAGTATTCTGCAACGTGAAGAATCATACGATTGGTACCACTGTGACTTAAAAGGATGGCGAAGACCTTCTTGCCCTTGTGCAGCAACATATCAATCTGTTGATAGTGCAGATTATCAAGAGCCTTTGCCTCATAGCCTACTTCATCAAGCTTATAGACAAACATATCGGCGATGTTCTTGTTTAGGCCATTGCCATAGACCAAGCACGTGGCATCCTTCATACTCTCACATATCCGCAAGATGACATTGGTGTTTAGAGTAACTTGCGTGTAACCAATGCTCTTTTCATAGACCAGCGGAAGGTTGTGTATGATGTACTCAAGACCAGACGTGTCATCGAAGGGTACTTTTTTATCAAAGACAGCTAGGCGTTGTAAATCCTTATGCTCTCTGAGACAAACCGCCCGAAACTCCCGATAGCCACGAAGACCAATCTTTTGACAGAATTTAGTGATGCTTGAGATATTGACGTTAGTCGCGGCTGCTAGTTCTGTAATGTTCATCCTTAGAAACTCGTCAAAGTTTGAAACGATGTAATCTAGCAGATATTCTTCGACAGGCGTCAAATCCTTTATGTTTTCTAAGAAATAGGGTATGTGTTTGGCCATCCCATTACCTCCATACCCTATTATAACTTACTATTGTTTTAAATGAGTATTAAGCTGTTACAGCTGTCGCCTCAGTCGAGCTTTCCTTAGCTGCTTCTTCAGCAAGTCTTGCCTCCTCAGCAAGAGCTTGGTTATCCATCATCTTAAAGAACGGATAGAAGATAAGGGTTTGACCGACGAGAGCTATAGCCAGCGCAACTGTGAACGGAATACCACCGCGCAAGAATGCGTTTATGAGGTTAGGTATAACCCAAGCTACACTGGTCGCGGCATTGAAGTTTTCACTATTAATAAAGCCTGTATTGACCGCAATTACACATACCGCCGAACCAAATAGTACAGATCCGAGCATCGGTATCAACATAATTGGGTTAAACATGATAGGAACACCGAAGACTAGTGGTTCATTGATATTAAAGAGACCAGGTACTAAGGCGACCTTGTGGAGAGCCTTGTATCTTTCACTCTTAGCCCTAAACATACAGATGTTTAGACCCAAGGTAGCACCCGTACCACCTATCATACCGAAGACGGTCAAGATAGCCATGTTAATGTATGGTAGTGGTTCGCCAGCCATCATTGCCGCAATATTATCAGCTATACAAGCAGTCTGAATTGGTGTGAAAACAGCCTGCGTCGGTGATGGATGGATACCGAAGAACCAGAATAACGCACGAATGACACAGTATATAATTGGCGTCCAAACGGATGTACCAAAGATAGCCAATAGTGGCGCTGTAATCATACTGTAGAAGAAAGAGTAGATATCGCCATAGGAAGTCAAGGAGAAGCCCCACTTAACTAACATTGTGATTGGGAAGATAATCATAGCAGCAACGATAGGTGTCATTGCTTCATTGACCATCGGTGGTACCTGTTCAGGTAGAGAAATCTTGACATTGTGAGTAAGCAAGAAATTGTAGAACATAGGTACGAGAATACCTAGTACAAGACCGATGAAGATACCATTACTACCTAAGTTACTAGTAGCGATAGCTGAAGCAGTCTCAGTACCAACAGTAACAGTCTGAGGCATCAAAGCGATGTAGACACCAGTTGTAACTAATACACAGGACTTGGGATCCTGATTGAGGTTCTTACCATAAGAGTAAGACACCGAAATAACAGTGTAGATACCAAGTAAGCTAGATGTGGCTGATACTAGCTCGCTAGCTGGCGTGTAAATGCCAGAAGTCTGTAGGAAATTAGTCCACGCATCGATTGGTAAGTTGATAAGAATAGTAACGATACAGACACCGACGGTCAATATCATCAGACCCATCATACCAGCTGTAATCGATTGGATGACGCGGTTATTACCTATCTTGCTCATTACAGGCTGTAGGAATTTAATCATCACGTCATTAAATTTTTCAAGCATTGAATTCTATCCTCCTTGTAACTCTTTTATAGTCCATTTAGTAAAGCGATTACAACAAACTGCCGATTCTTAGAAAATGATTTTACAAATTTCATAAGATTTCGCCGTCAATGAAAAAAATGATTTCGCTTACATTTGAAGAGATAAGGGTAGCAAGGAGAAGAAAAAGACCGAGGATTACCCCCCGGTCTTAGCACCTTCTAACCGAAGTACTTATAGGTGCCTTTACGTTCTTTAGGAGCTGGTGTATCTGCTGGATAGCCCAGAGCCGCTATACCATAGACGACATGGTCACTAGGTACTTCAATCCTGTCCAAGAAGCTACGAAGTTTAGGCTCATCGACAAAGTCACGCAACTGATTAATCCAGACACTGCCAATGCCCAAAGAGGCGGCGGCTAAAAAGATGTTTTGTAGAGCGCAGGCATTATCATCGATACCAAACTTTAGCGTTCTATCAGTCGAGACGATAATGAGGGCACTAGGGTCATACATGTTGTAGTTAGCGTTGTCTAGTAAACTTTGCATGATGCCCTTTAGCTCATCGATGAGTTTCTCGTCATTGATGATGGTGAAGTGCCATTTTTCTGTTCCTCTAGCACTTGGTGCATGTAAGCCACACTGTGTAATCGTCAAGAGGTCATCTTTCGATATCTTGTCATGCGTGAACTTACGGATAGAGCGGCGCTCCATAATGGTTTTAATTGTTTCATTCATTTTTTATCACCTCCTAAAACAGCGCTGTTTGATTGTAGTCATCAAGACCATCTAAGATACCTAGGTCTTCAAGTTTTCCTAGTAAGGTCTTAGAAATAGTAGTACGCCTAAGTAGGTCTTCTTTAGAGATAAAGGCCTTCTCTTCTCTAGCGTTTACAATGGACTCGGCAACAGCTTCACCAAGGCCATCCAAGACCTTAAAGGGTGGGATGATTTTGTGATTGTCATCAGGGTCGATGATGAACTCGCTGGCCAAAGACCTATTGATGTCGATATTACAAATATCATAACCTCTAGCCTTCATCTCATAACATATCTCTAATGTATTGTATAAGTCAATCTCCTTTTTAGTGGCCTTGCGCTCTGACTCCTTGGCATGCATCTTTTCTTCAATAATCGCCATATGTCGTTTTACCTTTTCGATATCCTGAATCATGGCTTCGATATCATAGGAATCACAACGCAGTGAGAGATATGATACGTAATAATGGGCAGGATAATAGACCTTAAACCAAGCGATGCGGACAGCCATGATGACATAGGCGACGGCATGAGACTTAGGGAAGAGATAACTAATCATCTTACAAGATGTGATATACCACTCAGGTACGCCACAGTCATTCATAGCTGTTTCTTGGGCTGGTGTTAAACCTTTACCCTTGCGGACAGACTCCATGATGTCAAAGGAATCTTTAGAAGAGAGTCCAAAGGATATAAGCGTCGTCATGATGTCATCACGACAACCAATCACATCAGCTAGGGCAATGCCAGCTTCAACATAGTTCTTGGCGTTATTGTTCCAGACATTTGTACCATGTGACAAGCCAGATATCTGAACGAGGTCACTGAAGTTTTGTGGCTTAGTCATCTCTAGTATTCCCCTAACAAACCTCGTACCAAATTCAGGTAACCCACAAGCCCCTGTCACTTCGTTATAGTCAGGGTATGTAATATTGAGGGCACGAGTACTGGAAAACAGTGATATAACCTCAGGGTCATTCATGGGTATCGTTTTAGGGTCTATGCCTGAAATACTCTCTAAAAGGCGCATAGCTGTTGGATCTACGTGACCCAAGATATCAAACTTCAAGACGTTATCGTGAATCTCGTGGAAGTCAAAATGCGTCGTACGCCATATAGCTGATGGTTCATTGGCTGGAAATTGGACAGGTGTAAAGTCATAGACTTCCATATCCCCAGGGATGACAACGATACCACCGGGGTGCTGGCCTGTCGTGCGCTTAACACCCTGACAACCTGAAGCCAGTCGTTGTCTTTTGGCTTTAGACATGTCGGCGATACCCTTTTCTTCGCAATATCCTGAAACGTAACCAAAGGCCGTCTTTTCAGCGACTGTTGAGATTGTACCAGCTCTAAAGACATGGTCTTCACCAAAGACTTCACGGGTAAATAAGTGCGCTTTTTCTTGATATTCCCCAGAGAAATTGAGGTCGATATCAGGAACCTTATCGCCATCAAAGCCTAAGAAGGTTTCAAAGGGTATGTTTTGACCCTCGCCACGCATAATAGAGCCACACTCTGGACAAGTCTTATCAGGCAAGTTATAGCCTGAGCGCTCATTGACCCATTCTAAGTGGTGGCACTTAGGACAGATATAATGAGCCGCTAAGGGATTGACCTCCGTGATACCCGCCATAGTAGCGACTAAGGAAGAGCCTACCGAACCCCTTGAGCCTACTAAGTAGCCATCCTCATTACTCTTTTTGACAAGAAGATGAGATACATAGTAAATGACACCATAACCATTGCCAATGATGGCATTTAGTTCCTTTTCTAAACGGTCGGCGATAATCTGATCGATGTTTTCGCCATATAATTCATGTGCTCTTTCGTAGACGATGCTGCGAAGTTTTTCATCAGAACCTTCGATAACTGGTGTATATAGCTTAGAGTGAATAGGTTCGATAAAATCGCACATATCAGCAATCTTATTGGTATTTGTTATGACAATCTCTTTTATGAGCTCACTATCTTCTAGCCAAGCAAAGGCTTCAAGCATATCTGCCGTATTTAGTAGTCTTTGATCTGGGGTAGTAACTCTGGCCCTTTTCTCTTTGTCGAAGATGAAAAGTGGATGGTGACTACCGCCGACACCCAAGGCGTTGATATAGACATCACGAAGTTCTTTCTCATCCGGATGGACATAGTGGGCATCACCAGTGGCTACAACTATCTTGCCGGCCTTCTTAGCCGTCATGATAATATTTCTTAGCACACTTTTAAGCTTATCAAGAGTTAAGACATCTCTTGCCTCATATAGTAACCGATAGTTCTCTAAGGGTTGAACCTCAATGTAGTCATAGAAGTCTATAGCTTCTTCCAGTTCCTTTTGGCTGCGTGTTGAGGCTATTTCGAATATCTCACCATTAAGACAGGCGCTACCGATGAGTAGGTCTTTTCGAAGTTCGTTGAGCTTAGACCTAAAGATACGCGGCTCGGCATTGACCTCTTGACCACCGCCCAAGATAGCTAAAGTATCAGTATGGGCAATAGAAACAAGCTTGAAGAGGTCTTTAAGACCCGCCTTATTCTTACAAAGAACAGTCGTGTGATAGGCCATCTTTTTCGCAAAAGCCTTTTCTGGCTGTAGGTCAGCTAGCTCGGCAAAGGTCTTTACTCCCTTCTGCTTAACTTCCTCTAACATGAGATTAAAGACTTGGGCCAAGACATTGGCATCATAATTGGCCCTATGTGCTACATTCTCATCATAAGGAACACGATACCCCTTTGCAATATTGCCCAAGCGATAATGACGTCTATTTGGAAATAGACTACGCGCTAAATCTAAAGTATCAATGACAGTATTTTCTAGTGGTGCTTCACCCAGTCGTAAAAGTTCACCATTCAAAAAGCCGACATCAAAACTGGCGTTATGGGCAACTAAGACCTTGTCTTTTAGATAGTCTAGTATCTCATCTTTACACTCGGCAAAGCTCTTGGCATTGGCTAAGTCTGAGCTACTTATATTAGTAAGGGAAGTCGTAAACTTTGAAAGTTCAACCGGAGGTTTAATGAAGAAGTTTCTAGCATCTTTAATATCACCACGACACATCGTAACAGCGCCAAATTCGATGATATAGTCGTATTTATTGGAAAGACCTGTTGTCTCTAAGTCAAATACGACATAAGTCGCATCGGCTAGATCTTTATCTGAACTGTTATAAACGATATCGAGTCTTTCATCGACCATGGCAAGTTCACAACCATACAAGACCTTAAAGTCGCGTTCCGGCTCCTTTTTTAAACAGGCTTTAACGGCTTTTTGGGCGACAGGAAAGGCTTGAGTGACATAGTGATCAGTTATAGCGATAGCCTTGTGGCCCATATCAAAGGCCGCTTTTATAAGCTCCTCAGCAGGTGCTACCCCATCCATCTCAGACTTATTGGTATGGGCGTGTAGCTCGACGCGCTTTTCGCTCTCTTTGTCATCTAATGTATATAAGGCTTCAATACTCGCTATCTTCTCAGCTGAAATCAGGTGGTCGTTTAAAAACTTATCGTAGTTATAAGAGCCAGCGACAGATACCCATGACCCTGTCTTTAGACCCTCTAGCGTCTTTTTATCAAAATAATTACCTTCGAAGGCCTTAGCGATAACGGCATTGCCCTGATTTTTTATGTATAGCGTAGCTATGAGATGATTATTTTTGGTAGTGATACGCTCGATATGGAAGATTTCTCCTTGGACTTCAACATCGCTAACAGGTTCACTTAAATCATCAATACGCACTAAGGTATAACGCCGCTCTTTTCTGCGTGGCATCACTTTCTCACTAGCGGTAGTTTCTGGTATCGGCGCTTTCTTTTCAGCGCTTATCGTTACCTTGACTTCTTCAGTAGTCCTTTTTTCTTCTTGATAGGCAAAGGCCACTTCTTTGCGATAGCCAATATTAGCCAGATACAACTTTAAATCATCAAAGTGACTCTCATCACCATCGTAACCCTCTTTGTCCTCATAGAATATCGTCAAGGTATCATCTTTTATAACCGGCAAAGCGGACTTAAATAAGGAGTGATGGCTCATAGAATAGCCACGTAAGTATTGTGTCATCTCGAAAACAGAAACTTCTTCGGCATCCGCCACAACAATCATACGGACATCATGACTGATAAGAAAGCGCAGATAATCCTTTAAGTCGTTATACATATCGTATGGTAAGACTTTGGCGTTATGAACCTTTACGATGACCTCGTCTGTCTGCCTATAGTAAAGAACCTCATCTATCACAAAAGAGGCTAGACGGTCTTGTTTAGACTCGTGCTTATAACGTTTTATAAAGTCGTTTATATCAAATCGCATATCACTTAACCATCTTCGCTAAGGCATTCTTAGCAGCTTGCTTTTGGGCTTCTTTTTTACTAGAACCCTCGCCTTTACCATAGATGAGACCATCAATTTTGACGACAACGGTAAAGCGTGGATTATTATTAGGACCGACAATATTTTGGGTCTCATAGTATATGGACTTGCGACTGTCCGCTTGGACATATTCCTGTAATTTAGTCTTATAGTCAACTTGGTCATCTTGACCATCATTGATGTGACTAGCTATGGTCAAGTCCAAAAACTTAGCGACATTATCATAGCCAGTATCAAGATATATAGCACCCGTAAGAGCTTCAAACATATCGGCTATGAGGCTATCTCTATCACGACCACCGGTCTTCTCTTCCCCCTGCCCCAGCATCAAAAATCGATTGAGACCAAAGTCCCTAACATAGCCAGCCAAGGCTCGCTCACAAACAAGATTAGCTCTCTTAACGGTCATCTTGCCTTCGGGCAGTGGTGGGTTAATTTGATATAACTTGGTCGATACCCATATCTGTAAGACAGCATCACCCATGAACTCCAGTCGTTCGTTGTCACTTAAACCTTTGCGGTGTTCATTGACATAAGACGAGTGAATAAAGGCTTGTAGAATCAAGTCTTCATTGTGATAGGCTATCTCGTGTTCATCTAGAAAATCAAAGATACTCATACGGCAATTATACACTCTTTCTAGGCTATATCCTCGACTTCTTGTGCCCTCTTTAGGATAAGGTGATTTTCTTCATCATTTCGATGGTCTAATATATATCTAGCATCTCGCTGAGCTGCCTCTATAAAGCGTCTGTCGTTAAGGATGTCGGCAAACATGAATTGGGGAAGACCACTTTGTCTAGTGCCTAGTAAGTCGCCCATACCTCTTAGGCGCAAATCCTCATCAGCGATGACAAAGCCATCGTTAGATTTGACCAGTATCGCTAAACGCTCTGCAATCTCTTCACTAGTACTAGATGTCAGTAAATAACAACGTCCCCGATAACTACCCCGTTGAATACGACCGCGAAGTTGATGAAGCTGACTTAAACCAAAGCGTTCAGCATCATAGACGACCATAGCTGTCGCATTTTTGACATTCACCCCAACTTCTACGACAGTCGTTGTAACTAAGACCTGTATCTCATTTGTGGCAAAGTCATTCATGACTTCATCTCTTTCTTGAACTGATAGTTTGCCATGTAGTAACCCTGTCTTAAAAGGTCTAAAGACAGCTGATAATTGTTCGTGTAAAGTTATTACATCATTAGAGACTTCACTGGGCTCAATAGCCGCTGCAACAATGTAGATTTGCCGACCTTCATTTAAGAGGTCTAAGAGTTCTGGTAATATAGGCTCTATTTCATCAGTGCGTATGACATAAGTATCACAACCCTTTCGTCCCTCGGGCATCGTGCGGATAGATGATATAGCTAAATCGCCATAGATGGCTGTAGCAAGCGTTCTCGGAATTGGCGTTGCCGACATCAAAAGGAAGTCGACGTTTTCGCCTTTGTCTAATAACTTTCTTCTTTGCCGAACACCAAAACGTTGTTGTTCGTCGGTTATAACTAGACCTAACTTTGCCATCTTCACATCATCAGAGAATAAGGCATGTGTTCCAATAACGATGTCATAACTATGATTAGCTAAGTCTTCTAGTACCTCCTTATTCTTGGTAGCGGCTGATAATAGGCAAACCCTTACTCCTAGTTCCTCTAAAAGTGCTGACACATCACGATAGTGTTGGCGAGCCAGTATTTCCGTCGGAGCCATAAAGGCGCCCTGATAACCAGCTAGATAATTAGCGTATAGGGCGATGGTGGCCACAATCGTCTTACCGCAACCGACATCTCCTTGTACTAGTCTGGCCATCACTTTATCAGAAGATATATCGCTGATTATCTCTTCGATAGTACTTGTCTGATCGACAGTAAGGGCAAAGGGTAAGTCATTCATAAAACACTTAACCTTCTCCATATCGAAGTGCTTATGTTGTTTTTGGGCACTGGGGGTCTGTCGCATATAAAGAGCTAAGTAGAAGTGTAATAGCTCTTCGTATTTGAGACGGCTTAGAGCTTGTTTGAATAGGTCGTTTGATGTGGGGTTATGAATCTCGTAGACCGCTTCTTCATAGCTTATAAGGCCATGGTCATTAATAAGTCTTTTTGGCAAGATATCAGGAAGTCTAGCCGTCATCTTCTTAAGAGTGAAGTTAACTATGGCACGGATTTCGGCTTGTGATATCCCATCTCTTTGTAAGTAGACAGGTCTTACACCTAAGTTCTTTTCAATCTGGGCGCCAAGGTAATAGTTATAGACAGTAACTCTATTATTACCTTCAAAAGTGCCAATAACTAAAGCTCTTGTCCCTTCGGTCAAGTTTATGGCCCATGGCCTATTGAAGATGGTACAAAACATCTCGCCAGCGTAATCATTAGTACATTTAAAACGAACTAGTGACCTTTTAGTTTTAGTGTAGGCCATAGTAGGCTTACCAATTATCGTACCGATAAAAGTAATCCGTTTGCCGACAGTGTAGTTATCATAAGAACTTATATTTATCTCCTCATAGCGAGTGGGAAAGAAAGTGATGATGTCTTCGGCTGTCTTTAAACCGATACGCTCACATATCTCTTTGCGATGAGGGGTTAGTCTAATCTCATCCAGCGATGTCATGACCTAATTATATGGCAAAAACAAGCTTTAAGAAAGACGGCGAAACATCAGTAAATAGAACCCATTTACCAGAAATCTAAAAGGAAACGGACCATGTTATATAAAACGCTAAAGGACTATTAGCTAATTACTGACAGAAGTATCAGGTATTATTGTCGTAACAGTATCTGAAATCTCAGGAAGCTCAATGCTTTCGTCATCTGTATCAGCTGTCTCATCGCTAGAAGACTCGCCTTCATAGGATTGTGAATACACAGCTGTAAAGGTCATGTCACCTGTAGTTATCATAGACATAACAGTAGAGCTTGAGTAAATTTGACCATTGCTGTCGCTCCAACCATAGAAAGTATAGCTACTAGATGCTACAACATCCGGTACATAATCTTCTAAAGAAGTGCCAAGGGCCACATCTTCGTAAGTGATAGTGGTCAGGGCATTCCCCTCATCATCAATGACTACTCCGTAGCTTCCAGCATTGAAGGTTATACTGTGTAAATAATCAGCTACACCGTCATTGTCTTCGTCAATAGCCCATACGGCATAAACTGTAATATCGGCATCGACAAAGCTTACACTCGTTACAAAGCTAACACCCGCTTCAGTTACTGCATCAGAGACTGGATTGCTTGTGTCATATGCATCGCTCAAACTCCAACCGATAAAGACTACCTTATCATCATCTGAGCCAAGAGCACTATCATCACCACTTTCAAGGGTAACTGTATCGCCTGAAGAGTAATTGTTGTTGTCAGAGGGTTCTCCATCACTATCGCCACCATTGGCCTTATACGTCAAGGTGTAATAAACGACTGGTTCATTAGCTTGACTAGACGATTCCCTATACAACATCGGCGAAGCGACAGAGACAGTTTCACCAGAAGACTGTACCTCACTTGTCGATAATGTTGTGGTTCTACTTACCACTACTTTTGTTTCCTCTTTATTCGTTGAAGCAAAGCCATTTCCTTCAGAAAATGACAATGTTTCATCTTTTACTACTACAGGGATGGAGATCTCAATATCACCGACTAAAAATTCGTCACCGCCTGTTATCGTCACAGTGACTATAGTGTTGCCCTCACTATCATAGCTCAGCAACTTATTAGTGCTAACCCCAGCAATAGTGACAGTTATATCGTTATCAGACACATTAAAGGCACTGCTTATTGTGGCGGTGATGGTTATCGTTTTAACATCTGAAGCAACACCTGTTGCATATGTCGTTTTTGCCTCTTCTATGGCTTCGCTATCTTCATCCCCTTCGTTAGACTCCTCAATAGTTTCGCTATCTGATGTATCTGTGGCATAAGACTCCACTGAATAAGTGATACCTGATACATTTATCGCATCAAACTCTACTGAATAGTAAATATTGATAGTGGCTTTGCCGTCATTCTTGTCCGTCCATTCAGCTGTTTGAATAAGGCTAGTGCTATATGCCGCACTATTTGTATCGGCTATCTGATAATTCTTTTGTGACGTATCTTCTTTGGCGCTTTCATTAGCTATCAGTTCAGAAGTTTGCACATAGCCAGTATTTACAAGCTCGGCAATGGACTTCGCCGAAGTAAAGAAAGTCTCTGATGTATAGAAGCTTTGTGACATCCATAGACTTAGAGAAACTATCAACAGCACAGTGAAGAGTGATATCAGTAGTTTTTTGATGATAGAACCTATTTTCATAGCCGCTCCTCCCTTCGTAGTTTCTCATTGCCATATAATGCAATCTGGCGTTATTGATACTTTTCATATTAGCCTAAGTGACTAAACTTGACAATAATACACACGTTAAAACTAATGTTGTAGACAAGGAAAGTGGCACTTGAAACTTGTATGCCTAAAGAGATTATTCTGGGTATGTTCCACTCAAAAAGTAACGTGCATTCGTAAGAATATGTAAAAGCTGCAAATACTACGGTATTATCGCGTCATTTGAGACTTTTTGTGCCTAACGGCTGTCAAAGGAATGTTATTCCCTTTCCCTTCCAAAGCTACCCATGATGCTCTTTTGGGGTATGATTAAGTCGTATATGGTGAGGTTGCTCAATAAGGTTAATACCTCTTCTTGTAGGACGCCTAAATTTTCACTAATAGTACAGTGGCATCCATGACGCTCCTTCCAAGCACAACTCTTACTCGGCTCTAAACATTCATTTAAATAGAGCCTCACTTCTAGGGCTTTCATGAGGTCTTTCATACTGATTTCTTTTAGGTCTTTAGCTAGTCTATAGCCACCCGTGCTACCACGGGCCACATTAGTAATACCGGCCTTAGATAACTTACTCAATATCTTGTAGGAAAAGGCCTCTGGTACACATTCACTAGCGGAAATTTCTTTTGCTGTGTGCGTATCATAATCTTGTAGTTTGCGTAATATACGTAAAGCATAGTCGATTTCTCTTGTAATAATCACTTACTCTATCCCCTTTATAATGTAGATAGCGTTATAGATTGTACTCCAAAGACTTATCCCCCCTACATCTTTAGAGAAGAATCAATCTCTTGCCACCTTATAACAGTCATAAGACTTATAAACCTAGCACTAAACTATTCAACACCAACAAGGTAACTGTAGACTGGCTGATCACCTTTTACGATATCCATCTCAATGTCGTAATTCTCTTCAACATACTTAGTGATGGCTTTTAGTTCTTTGTCGTTGCTGTCTTCTCCGGCAATAATCGTTATTATCTCGGCATCACAACTGGAAACCATCTTTTCTATCAAGGCCTTGATAGCGGCTATCTTATCTGTTGTACTGGCGACAATCTCCTTTTTAAACATGGCAATGTAGTCACCTTCTTTAACTGTAACACCATTCATAACCGTATCCTTGATAGCGTAAGTAATAGAACCAGAATGGATGTTTTCTATTTCCTCTTCCATCTCGGCGATATTGTCATTGATATCGCCCTCTGGGTCAAAAAGAGTCAAAGCGGCTACACCCTCTTGGATAGAGGTTGACTTAATGACATGGATGTCTAGATCCTCTCTTAAGTCAGCAGCCTGACTAGCCGCCAAAACAATATTGGAGTTATTAGGTAAGATGAGGATGTGGTCAGCGTCAAGCTTGTCAATATGTTCTAAGAAGCTCTCAGTAGAAGGATTCATAGTTTGACCGCCATTGATGACGACATCGGCTCTTAAGTCCTTGAAGATGCGTGTAAGACCTTCGCCTGAGGCAACTGTAATAATGCCATACTTCTTGTGCTCGGCTTTTTCGGCTGTAGCTGATGCCATTAGTTCAGTGTGTTGCTCTTGCATGTTTTCAATCTTGAGCTTGATGAACTCGCCATAGCGTTGAGCAAAATTCAAGGCATCGCCTGGTCTTAAAGTATGAACATGCACTTTGACAAGGTCATCGTCCTTAACGACAACCAAGCTATCGCCAATACTAGCGAGCTTGTTCTTGATGCGATCAATATTTATATTTAAGTGCTCTTTATTTAGTCTAATGATGTATTCAGTACAATAACCAAACTCATCATTACTGACATCACTAGCGGCACTATGTGATACCTCATCACTCACTTCCCTAGCTTCGATTGCCTTGCCATTAAGGGCAGCGTTCATGCCTTCTAATATCCGCACTAGGCCAGTGCCACCGCTATCGACAACACCGACTTCCTTTAGCACAGGTAAAAGGTCAGGTGTATGAGCTAAGGATTCATTGGCATAATCGATGAGTTTAGCGAAGTATTCCTCTATCGTCATTTCAGGTGTCTCTTCTAAGGTATGCTTAGCGTACCAGCTAGCCTCTCTTATAACTGTTAAGATAGTGCCCTCAACTGGTTTCATAATGGCTTTGTAGGCAACACGCGAACCGTTTTCAAAGGCTTCAGCTAAATCATTGACATTTATGACCTTCTTATCTTCAACGCTCTTATAGAAACCTCTAAAAATCTGTGATGTGATGACACCACTATTGCCGCGGGCACCCATCAATAAACCTTTTGATAAGCCCTTTGAAACAGCGCCGATATCATCAGTATCAGCTACCTTCTTGGCATCAGCGACACCGCTTTGAAAGGTCATAGACATATTTGTACCTGTATCCCCATCAGGTACTGGAAAAACGTTTAAAGCGTCGATTTCTTTTTTATGGTTGGTAAGATTATTAGCCCCACTCTTAAGCATCTCTAAGAATAGGCTTCCGTTTATCGTATACATCTACTTGACCACCTGTATTCCTTGAACGTGGACATTGACGGCTTTGACATCTATATTAAGGGACTTCTCTAAGCTGTATTTGACACGTTTTTGAATCTCGCTTACGACTTCAGTAACTTTAATGCCATATGATATGACAACATAGAGATCAATTTCTATGCCCTCAGTTACATTGCGGACTATGACGCCCTTAGCGAAATTGTCTTTCTTAAGGAACTCTAAGAAACCATCCTTAAAGTATTTACGACTAGTCATGGCTATAACACCATAACACTCAATAACGGCACTACCTGCTAGATTAGCTACCGCTACATCCGTTATATTGATACTGCCAAGGGCAGTGCTCCTTTTAATTGACATAGTTCTCTCCTTCTTGCCTAGCTATTTTAGCCTATTTGTCCACGTTTGTGAACTCGATTGATATTCCCAACCACCAAAGCATAAGCTCAAATTGTGAAAATAAGGTGTTTTTTTGGGCTTTTGGAACTTTGAATTTGTATTCGCCCTTTCTGGATCCGCTGACAACTTCTATAAAAGCTGCTTTTTTCAGCTTTGTAATAAGCTTGCCAGCAGCAGTGATGGGCTTGCTTGTGTTGTGGCTATATCAGACCGTCCAAAGATACCATCAACCCCTAGCTAGCAAATACCATTTTTGCTTTATTGATTATAGCTTGGTTTGCTTTCATCTGGTCAATC
>CAZXIB010000008.1:0-15078 GCA_964639815.1 uncultured Thomasclavelia sp.
GTTTTTACATCGCTCCAAGCCGGAGGATTAATGCCCATCAGGTGACGGACAAAGAAATCGTAACGCTTGTGCTCGCCGAAGGCTTCCCCCATGGTGTGGTGTGCACCCGGTACAACAACCAGCTCGAAATCTTTGTTTGCCTTGATGAGGGCGTTCACTACCTGCATGGTCGATGCAGGATCTACGTTGTCATCCAATTCACCTACTACCAGCATCAGCGGACGGCTCAGCAGGTGAGCGTTTTCTACGTTCGAGCAAGCCTTGTACGAATCATCTATGGGGTAGCCCATCCACAATTCGTTCCACCAGATTTTATCCATGCGGTTGTCATGGCATCCGCAAGCCGAATAGGCAGCTTTGTAAAATTCGGGATGCATCAGTACGGCATTCATGGCTTCTTGTCCGCCTGCCGAACAGCCGAAGATGCCTACGCGGTCGAGGTCCATGTATGGGTATTGCTGTGCAGCAGCTTTCAGCCAGGCAATATGGTCGGCAAGCCCGGAATCCTTCAGATTCTTGTAGCATACTTCTTCAAATTCTTTCGACCGGAACGAAGTAGTCATACCGTCTACCTGAATGACGATGAAGCCCAGTTCAGCAATGGCTGACATATAGCTGTTGTATGGCGAAAAGGTTTTCGGCACGTATTGGTCGCCCGGACCGGAATAGATGTATTCAATGACCGGATATTTCTTTGACGGGTCGAAGTTGGTCGGACGGTAAATGATGCCCCACATATCGGTTTTACTGTCACGCCCTTTGGCTGCGAATACTTCAGGAGCTTTCCATCCTTTTTCCAGGAGTTTCGAAATGTCTGCTTTTTCCAGTTCCATCACCACTTTACCGTTCGAAGTATTGCGGAGCACGGCGACCGGAGCTTCATCGACTTTCGAGTAAACATCTACCAGATACTTGTAGTCGAACGAATACCAAGCCTTGTGCATGCCCTCTTCGGGTGTCAGCTCTTTCATGCCTTTACCGTCGAAACCGATGCGGTAATAATGAATCAGGTAAGGGTCTTCGTCTTTGTTTACACCGTTGGCGGAAAAATAGATTTGCTGGTTGGCTTCGTCTACGTATTGCACTTCGCGCACGTACCATTCGCCTTGTGTGATTTGGTTGATGGGGCTGGCGGTAGCACGGTCGTACATATACAGGTGGTTATAGTTGTCCCGTTCACTCGACCAGATGATGCGTTTGCCGTCTTCCAAGTAGTAACGATAGATGCGCGGATAGTTGACATATTTTTCCTCTTTCTCTTCGATGAGCGTACGTACACTGCCATCGGCTACCGACATTTCGAGTACGCGGTAGACTTTATGCCCGCGTTCGTTGTATTCGAAGGTAATGCCCTTGCTGTCTTTGTTCCACATCGGGCCATACAGTTCGTATTGGTGTCTGAATAGTTCGGTAGAAGGAATCAGGCGTTTGCCGTCTTCCACCCCGAAGATACACGGGACTTTGAAAGGCAGTTCATCGCCCGGTTTAGCGTATTCCTGCTTGTGCAGTCTGGGTTGCAATTGATCGACGGGGGACGATTCTACATAATATACATAACGCTTTTCCGTCGGGCGGATGCGGCATGCTGCCACATATTTCGAATCGGGCGACCAGTAGATATACGATGAATAATAGTTTGCCATGGTGCCATCCTGGCTCAGTTGCTTTTCTTCGCTGGTAGCGACATTGCGTACACATATATTGTCGTTTTTAATGAAAGCCACATACTTACCGTCGGGCGAAGGCACCGGAGCCCCTTCCTTTCCGTCATCCCGTTCCATCCAGTGGCGTTGCGGTCCCGGAGCAGATACCGCACCTTCATCTGTCAGCCGGTTACGGATGATGTCAAAACACCACTTTTTGTCTTCATACTCAAAACGCAGGGTGTCCATTCCCTGCGATACCCGGCAATTGCGGATGGGTAATTCTTTCGGATTGATAACTTTACCTGTGCTTGTTGCAAGCGAAGCCGAGAGTTGGCTCTGGTCGAATAGTGGCGTACGTGTCTTGTTGCCTGCATCCACTTTTACATATTCGGTGCCTTCGGGCGTATGGCGCACGTACCAGAAGTTATCCGTACCGTTTATCCATTGCGGTACTACATTGCTGTAGTAAATTTGTTTCGAACTGAATTTCTCGCGCAATCCGTAGGCGCGGTTGTAATCTTCCACTGTGCCTTGTGCCCAAGCCGAACAGCTTATCAATAATGCGGCACTTGCTAAAATAGAATGTTTCATTTAAGTATGTGTACAAAGTTATTCAATACTTCAAGAGTATCATCTTATTTCACTTCCCACTCATAAATGCCGGAAGCATTCTTTTCTGGCAGTACGACTTCCAGTTTGACCGCTAGGGTCTTGACCGGTTCGAAATCTACCGTATTGGGATTTCCTTTCTGCGTGCCGTAGGCATTCAGGTTTTGTACCGGAATCCACTTGCCAGCTGCATCTTTGTAGTAGATTTTCCATTCCTTCGGGACACGGCATCCTCCCCACGGACTGTCATCGTACCAGTAGACAGTAGAGGTAGAAACGGTCATCTCTTCCGGGAACGTGTAGGATATCCATTCGGTTTCCCCTTCTTTCGGCCACCAGTGGTAGTAGGGGATGGTACGGTCGTTTTCGTCTTTTGGCACCAGTCCGTCGGTGATTGCAGACAGGGATGAAATGTCGTGCGATGCTTCTACTTTGCTCTTCGAAGCCAACGTCGGGATAGCTACCGGGCGGGTCGCGCTCACTTCGTTTGGCAGCCATACTGCCATGTTGCCCGAACCGCGGTGTGCCCACGCATAGTAGGGAATCATGGTCAGTGTGTGGTCTTTTGCCACGAGGCGTCCTTCATTATCGTACTCCAAGGTCTGCACTTGGGTCTTGATTTCATCGATGCCGTATAGCACGTCAGGTTTCTTTACTACTTCAAATTTCGGGTTGTGGTTCATCAGTATACTCAATACATCGAAATCGTTGTCGGGCCATTCGGCGCAATAGACAATCGGACCTCTTTCTACGGCTACACGTCCGCGGTCGGCTTCTACCTTATTGTTGGCTTTTACTGTCCGCGGTTCCATGTCGAAGTGCACTTCTATCTGATCGCCTTTCTTCCATTTACGGTCGATGGTGAAATAACCTTGTTGCAGGTCGGCTTTCACTTCTTCACCGTTTACCTTGATGCTGTATTTGGGACGCAATCCGTCGTTGTATGTATACAGGTCGCTCGGGACCACTTGGTTTTGTACCCATCCTGGAATACGTACTTTCATGGTAAATTGTCCGGCACTGTTACTGTCTACGGTAATTGCAATATCACCATTCCATGGATATGAAGTGGTTTGTGACAATTCCACTTTTTTGCCACCGACTTTTAGTTCTGCATGGTTCGACATGAAAAGGTTGACGTATATGTTTCGGTCTTTCACGGCATATACATAACCCGGCAGTGAAGGGATGAAACGGCAGATGTTCGACGGGCAACAAGCGCAACCGAACCACGGCTGACGTTGGTGCTGTCCCATTGATTCCAGCGGATTGGGATAGAAGAAACTTCCGCCATCGAGCGATACGCCCGAAATCAAGCCGTTATAGAGCGTACGTTCCAGTACATCGTAATATTTTGCATCACCGTGCAACAAGAAAAGGCGGTAATTGACATATACATTGCCGATAGCTGCACAGGTTTCGCAGTAAGCCGACATATTCGGCAGTTCATAGTTGGCACCGAAGGCTTCACCGTTGTTGGTGGCGCCGATACCGCCGGTGATGTATAGTTTCTTGCCTACGATGTTGTCCCAAATGCGGTCGATGGCATGTACATACGTCGTATCACCCGTCAGGGCCGCAACGTCTGCCATACCTGAGTACATATAAGTGGCACGTACGGCGTGACCTACGGCTTCATCTTGCTGGACAACCGGTTTGTGTGCCTGGCTGTATTCGCCACGGCGTGAAGTGTAGCCACGCTTGTCGAGGAAGAACTTGGCTTGTTTCAGGTATTTCTCGTCACCGGTTACCAGATACAGCTTGGCAAGCGCCATTTCGGCAATCTGATGTCCCGGTACGCGTACCACTTGGTCCGGACCGTCACCGATTTCGCGGCATATACAGTCGGCGTAGCGGATAGCAATGTCGAGGAAGTTACGTTTGCCGGTAGCCTGATAGTATGCGATAGCACCTTCTATCATGTGACCCAAGTTGTAGAACTCGTGACTCAGATCTTCCACCTTTTCCCAGCGTTTGCTGCCTGCCCATTCGTGCGGGTGCTTGGGGTTCATGGTGCGTGAGGTGTACAGATATCCGTCGGGTTCCTGTGCCGCAGCCACGATGGCAAGTACGCTGTCGATGTAGTGTTCCAGTTTCTTGTCGGGATAAGTCTGCAGCAGGTAGCTGGCACCTTCGATGGTTTTGTAAACATCTGTATCGTCGAACGAATATCCCGTTACTTTGTTCGAATCGCTGGGATGGGCAGCCATTTCGAAATTCCTGTATCGTCCGGTCTCTTCACATTTGCTGAATGCAAGCGGGATTGTTACTTCACGACTCGCTTTCAGGCGTTGTCCCCAGAACGAATCGGTTATCTTCACCGAAGTAAAAGGTACAGGCTCAATCGGATAACCGTGTGCCGCTGTTTTCTGTTGTGCGTATGCGCCTCCGGTTATCATCGCGAAGAGCATCGCCAAAATCATTTGTTCTCTCATGCTACTAATTTTTTGAATGGTCAGACAATAATGAAAAGAGAGTATTCAAATTTGCATTATTTCAATAATTTGGTGAACGCTTGTTATTGAATAGTCCAACTAACAATGATATGGAATGCTTTTGAGGAATCATTCATATCTACCCAGCCGGCATTGAAAATTCCAGTTGTTCCTGAAGCAAGGTCTGCATTATATCCAATTCCACAGGCTGCATCGTCACTGTAATATTCAATATAAGCAGCAAATCCATCCACACCCCAGGAAATATAATTCCCCGTGCTATCCATCCAATAACCCGGTGCATTTGCCGTATAATTTTCTCCCATGTCAATCCATTCATTTGTAGACGGATCAGCTAAGCTGAATTTAATATTTTCATTGTTCGCAATTTCAGTTAAAAAGTCTTCGTATGATATATCAAAAACAGCTTCTATGTTCTCCTGATAATCTGCAAGGCTGATAGTCGTTGTCGGTGTGTCTTCTGAGAAAGTTACAGAAAGAACAGCAACCGTCGGGTCGGTAACAGACACTTCGAAAGTAAAGCGCAAGTAGTTGTCATAATCCGGACCGTTTACGGCAAAACCTACGTTGAGCGACAATACCGTTCCGGCTACGATGCCTCCCTCGGTCAGTTCTACGGTCAAGGTACGTGCTGATTGATTCAGCGTGACCATGGCACGGCAGTTTTCATCGTTGGCTTCACAAGGCTGGTTGGCAGAGTCGAAATACCAGCCTGTTCCTGCATTGTAAGCGGTTTTCAGCCATTGACTACGTGTAGTGTTGATGGGGTAGAAGACAGTTATCCCATTGTCCAGTCCCGACATCACCGCATCAAGACTCATTCCCATTTTTTCTTCAAAATTATCAGTATAGTCTGTTAGGTTGACGGTGTATGCATGTTCGCCGTTTACCTCCAGCGGAACGGTCACAGATATTTGTGCATCCATGTCTGTCCGCAAATAGGGATTTTCGTCTTCTCCATATACGTGTTTCGACGATGCATCAGCATAGTCATCACTGCAGGCAGTAAAGCCCAAGCAGGCGAAGCAACAAAGCGTAAAGAATATATTTCGTTTCATAATCTTTTAGTTTATAAATGAATTAGAATCCCGGATTTTGTACGAGGTTGGGGTTCCCATCCAATGCAGTTTGCGGTATGGGAAAGATGTCATTATGTTTGTCGGTTGGGTCGGCAACAGCATCTTTGCAGAACCAGGATTTTCCGTTGTAAACATTTTGACCGTTAGTCATACGGAAACGGATCAAGTCTTGACGGCGGTGGTGTTCCGCTACAAATTCCCAAGCTAAATCATCCAGCAATCCTCCCAATTCGATGTCGTTGCCTCCTTCGGTCGTGGTAACCCAGTTGTCAGCTTGATCTTGTTGTGCAGTATTTTCACTATGTCCATACGCATACACGCTGGGACCTTTCAGTTCAGCTACCGTACGGACAGCTTTTGACGGGTCAGTAGCATTGAAGTTACGTTGGCGAACTTGCGTTACCAAATCAGCTGCATCTTGTTCGGTTTCGCCGTTATAGCCACCCAAGCGTAACAGACATTCGGCTTTCATCATCAATACATCTGCATAACGGAAGAAAGGCACGTCATCGTAATACGTTCCTCGATCTCCTTCCACGATTTCGTATTTCACCAAACGGTATCCTTCCATTGGGTAACAGCCTGGGTTGTCAATGCTTCGTAAGTTATATGTATAGTCCAATCTATTGCCGTCTACGTAAATGGCTTCTCCATACCGGTCAGATTGCGGACCGCCAATCCATGTGGCATCAAAACGGGTATCATCTTCATCGTATGTGTCCAAGAATTGATGTAAGACACCTCCACCGCCAGTCGCCCATCCGGTAAAGCCGAATGTGGCACGTCCGGCTTCATTCATCCATAGGTTAGCAAAATAGTTACCGGATGCATATAGGTATTCGAACGGGATACCGAAAATGATTTCCGGAGAAGATGAAATGTCTTCCATGAAGTTATCTGAATAAGAGGGTGCCAATTGGAATTGGCCCGAATTGATGATAATGTTCAGCTCGTCTATGCACCGTTGGTAATACGAATTGTCCGAGTGGTCGTCAAACCACGCATTATGATTCAGGTACATTTTGGCTTTCAGCATGTGAACTGCATACGAACTGAGCAAGTTCATTGAGACATCCGGTTCTAATAAATCTTGCACTTCTTCCAGTTCGGCCATGATGAAATCCCACATTTCTTGTGGGGTAGCTTGTTCGGGTTGCCAGCCATCCGGATGTTCGAACGAGGTATCCAGCGGAATGTTGCGGAACATATCGAACAACAGGTAATAATATAAAGCGCGGTATGCCCGTAGTTGGGCTACAGAAGATTCTGAATTTTGCACAGCCTCGTCTGCCAATAAACGGTTGCAAGCATTGATACCAGCATATGCATTGTTCCATGCGCCTAATAAATGTCCTAAGCTTGGGTTGAATTCGTGTTTGTGGAAACTGATGTACAAGTCGCCCCAACCTACGCCAATGCGCAAGGGTATGCACCACAGATCAGTACAGATATCTAAATCGGCATAACCGTACCATGCCCAATAAAAATCTCTTAATGATGTGTAGACAGGCGAGAACATACTTTTTGCGTCATCGTCTGTGAATTCGTATTGTTCGGAAGCTATCTGACTATAGATTGTTTCGCTCAAATCGGTGCAGCTGTTCATCGAGAACATACCTACACTCATTAGAGAAGCCAGTAGCGATTTATAAAGTTTCGATTTCATAATTACCTGAATTTAAAATGTTAAGTTAACGCCAAAAGTAACCGAGCGGATAGAAGGATATTTGTCACGGTAATCGATACCGGCATAAGTAGGATATGAGTTAGACAATTCCGGATCCAGACCGGAGTAAGCGGTAATACAGAACAGGTTGTCTCCCGACAAATAAGCGCGTGCTCCTTTTATCCATTTGTTGGTAGACTTAATCGGGAAAGTATAACCGATGGTCAGGTTGGTCAGCTTCAAAAAATCGCCGTTTTCCAAATAGTAGCTTACAAAAGTTTGCGCTTGTGTAGAAGATAGGGTGTATTGACCTCCGTAAGGAGCTATTTCTACTGATTTCAACCGGTTGTAGGCAATTGAGTTGTTTTCATAATAAGCACGTGGTTCGTTCAGAATCTTAAATCCCAGCTGACTGGTGAATTGCATGCTCAGATCCCATCTTTTGTAAGTGAAGTTGTTGTTCCATCCTAAATAAACTTTCGGAAGGCCGTTGCCAAGCCATTGTTTGTATGTATCATCTTGTGCCATTGCCGTGGTCATTTCTACTATTTCGCCTTCTGGCGTTTCAATTAGGAACAAACCGTTTTCGGATACACCTACTGATTTTAATCCCCAAAAGTCTCCCAAACGGTGACCTTCTTCCATACGGTGTGTGGTTACACTAATAGGTTCACCCAAATAGTTTACATTTTCATACGAATTGGATTCATACAAATTACTTGAAAGTTTCAACAATATGTTTGAATTACTGGAAGCGGTAACAACTGTATTCCATTGAAAATCTTTCGTACGGACAGGTATGGCATTGATGGTTACTTCAATACCCCGGTTACGTACAGAACCTCCATTCGCATATGTTGTATTATACAAATTCGGTGGGGTAGGGACAGTGTAGTAAAATAGCAAGTCGGTAGTTTTCTTGTTATACACATCAATAGAACCTCCCAAGCGGTCGTTAAGCACACTCCAGTCCAAACCTACGTTAAATTCAGTTGATTTTTCCCATCTTAAATCAGGGTTCGGGTTTGAAGCGATTTCAAGACCCGGTAACCATGAGCCAGTGGCATTGTCGTAATAATATGAGCTTCCATAATCGTATCGTGTCAGTGACATATATGGGTCGTTAGGAATTATGCCCGTAATACCAAAACCAGCACGTAACTTTAAAAAATTCAACCAGTTTACACCTGTCATAAATTTTTCATTGGTAATGGTCCATCCTAAAGAAGCGGAGGGAAAAGTACCCCACTTGTTGTTTTCCCCGAACTTGGAAGAGCCTTCACGGCGTATGCTGACCAAGAGGTTGTAGCGGTTGTCGTAGGCATAGCTGACACGAGCAAAGAAACCAATCAAGGTATCTTCGGTTTTCACGCTTCCCATTCCGGCATTACCATTTAATAATGCTTGTCCGACTCCCAAATTGTTGTAAGTGAAAAATTCGGTCGGGAAGTCATAGTTGTTGGCGTAATTTTGATTATAGGTATAATACTGGTAGCTGTAACCTATCAAGGCGTTCATGCGGTGCTTGTTGACATTCAAGTCATACTTCGACGTGATTTCCAAGTTATCGGTACGGGTCTCGGCGTTGGTATGGTAGGCATAACCGTTCCTTTCATTCAGTTGGTTGCTATAATAGGTAGCCGTGTTATACCCTTGGTCATGCGCATGGAAGCGGCTGGTAGCCAGCATCAAGTTTGTTTGCCAACCCTTGATGGGTTCGAAAGTGACGTTACCCGTGGCGCGAGTTTCCGAATAAGTATAGTCGCCCAAACGTTCTTCCAGCATAGATACCGGGTTATAGTAGTAATTTATGCTGAAATTTTCGTTGTATGTACCGTCCTCGTTGTAGATAGGGGCGGTCGGGTTACGGATAATCGCTTGGCGGTAGATATTCGATTGGTCAGTTGCGGTGGCATTAGTCGCACTGTTCTTGTGCCATTTCTGCACCATGTTCAGATTGATGCGTAACATGTCGTTCAGGAACCAATGCGATACATCGAAACGCATACGCATATCCTCGGCAAACGTATTCATAATCACACCGTCTTCATTGCGGTAGGTGAAGTCGGCAGAGTAAGTGGTCTTTTCCGTACCACCCGTGATGCTGATGTTATGGTTGTGCGTAAAGCCCGTACGGCTGATGGCATCCAGCCAGTCGGTATCATAACCTTGGTCTGTGAAACTGGTCTTTCCAGCCCGAACATCGGCTGCATCCATAAATTCAAGTTTTTTGCCGAATTGCGAAGCGGCAACGTAGCCCGAATAGTTGACCGTGGCATGTTCGCCCCGTTGTCCGGTCTTTGTGGTAATGATGATAACGCCGTTTGCTCCACGGGTTCCGTAGATGGCGGCAGCCGAGGCATCTTTCAGCACATCAATAGAGGCAATGTTTTCGGGAGCCACAGTGGTGAGGTCGCCTTCCACACCGTCAATCAAAACCAACGGAGTGGTGCTGCCATTTACCGAGATGACACCACGTAATCGGATGGTAGAAGTAGAGTTCGGGTCGCCGGTGCCTTTGGCGATAGACAAACCGGCTACCTTACCTTTAATCAAATCGGCAGCATCGCCCACCTTGCCTACAGTGAAGTCTTCTGACTTTACCGAAACCACGGCACTGGTGACATCGCCCTTGCGCTGCGTACCGTAACCGATAACCACCACTTCGTCCATTATCTCAGAGCTTTCGTGTAGTGTAATTCTCTGGTCTGCTTCGATGTCGCTCGCCTTAATCTCTAAGGTTCTGAAGCCGATGTAGCTGATGACCAGGGTGGCATCCGGTGACACTTCCAGGGTGAAGTTTCCATCCATATCGGTGATTGTACCGTTGCTGGCGACACCTTTCTCGACGACATAGGCACCGATAATGGTCTCGCCTTTCGAGTCTACTATCTGTCCGATCACAGTATGAGTCTGCTGCTGGACAGCCAGCATTGTGGCTTCTGCGTTGCCCGGTGTTGCATAAATTGCCATCGGCAAGCCGGCAGAAAGCATCGCGCATGCAGTCATTTTCATCATTGCGCGACTAAATAACACGCGGTGTAAATGTGTACCCATCTTAATTGTATTTAAAGGTTAAAGTATTAATGCCATTTATGAAGTTAAAAGGATGTTAGAAGGAGTATCACTCGCCCTATAGCGGGCTGGGAATTAGAAACAAATGAAAAACATAACTACCTGTTAATTTTTGATTTACATTAATTGTTAATTTTATTAATTCTCAATTTACTTTCCACTCGATGATACCTCCCGATTCGCCTGGCTGGAGCTGTGCGGCTATCTTCAGTCCGGTGGTCTTTACGGGTTTGAAGTCGAGGCTGTTGTAGCAGTCTTTCTCCACACCGTATTCGCCGAGGGCTTCCACTTCCTTCCATGTGTTGCCTGTCTTGTAGTAGAGTTTCCAGCTTTGTGGCACGCGGAAATTGCCGTCGTAGTGGTCGAAGTCAAGCCAGTACACCTGCACGTTCGATACGGTGTAGGCTTGGTCGAACTCGTAGGCAAGCGTTTCTTCGGTGCCTTGCTTCAGCCACCAGTAATGATAAGGTTTCGAAGTGTCCGATGAGCGGCGCGGTTCCCATTGGTCGTTCACGCCCCAGGCATACGAGCTGATGGAAGCCGACTCGGGAGCATCTTTCTGAATAGGAGTCTGAATGGTAAACGTCTGTGCCTTGCTGGCGATGGTAGGTTCGGGTGCAGGCGTAGCGTATTCCTTGGTTTTGGGCACCCATACTACCATCTGGTCTGCGCCACGGTTGTTCCACGTGGCATAAGGGATGGCGCGGAAGGTCAGGTCTTTCACCGTACCGTCGCGTTCCACTTTTCCGGCTGCTCCGCTCAGCACCATTACGCCGTTCAGCAGGTTGGCTTCGTAAACAGCTTCTATCTTTGTGTCGGGAGCGATAAACTTGTTGAACACTGTGCTGTCGAGTTGGTCTTTGCCTTCGAGACAGAACACTATCGGCCCGCGCTCAATGGCAAGCATACCTCGGTCTATTTCTACCGAGTCGTTTGCGCGGATGCGGCGTACGTCCATCGGCATGTCCAGTTCAACGACATCGCCTGCTTTCCATGTGCGGACGATGGTTTCGTAGCCGTCACCTTGGGCAGCACGTACCGACGAGCCGTTCACCTTCAGCGTATATTTCTTCGGCGCGTCGGTGTAGGCATAGAGGTCGGATGCCACGGGCGCGCTTTTCAGCCAACTTGGAATGCGCAGGCGGATGGCAAATTCTTTCTCGGCTTCGGGAGTGATGGTGATTGCCACCTTGCCGTTCCACGGATAGTCGGTGACCTGCTCCAGCATGACGTGGGTACTGTCGGCAAGCTGTATGTCAGCTTTGCCTTGTACGTAGAGGTTGACATAGATATCGTTCTGCTGGATGGCATAGATATAGTTGGGCACCGAAGCGATAAAGCGGGTCACGTTGCCCGGGCAACAAGCGCAACCGAACCAGTGCTGGCGTTCGTGCTGCCCCATCGACTCCAGCGGATTGTCGTAAAAGAACTTGTCACCGCTAAGCGACACGCCGCTGATGACGCCGTTGTAGAGTACACGCTCCAGTACGTCAATGTATTTCGATTCGCCTGTAGCGAGGAACATGCGGTAGTTCCAGTACACGTTGGCGATGGAAGCGCATGTCTCGCTATAGGCAGTGTGGTTCTGCAGTTCGTAGTTTGGGCCGAAGCCTTCGCCCTGCGCACGTGAGCCCATGCCACCGGTGATGTAGAGCTTCTTGCTCACGAGGTTGTCCCATAGGCGGGTCAGGGCGTGGAAATATGCCGTGTCGCCCGTCAGGGCAGCCACGTCGGCTACACCCGAATAAAGGTATCCGGCACGTACGGCATGACCCACCATCTCATCTTGTTGCAGGATGGGCTTATGGTCCTGACTGTATTCGCTCAGCTTGTGGCCGTCGGTGCCGCGTCCGGTTTCTTCAACGAAGTATTTCGCCATGTCAAGGTATTTTTGGTCGCCCGTCACCTTATATAATTTACAGAGCGCCATCTCTACGATAGGGTGTCCGCTGGGACGGTGTATCTGTCCTTCGCTTGGACCGAATGTCTTGCAGACGAGGTCGGCATTCCTGATAGCAACGTCCAGCAGGGTGCGCTTGCCTGTGGCACGGTAGTGTGCTACGGCCGCCTCGTAAAGGTGTCCGCTGTTATATAGTTCGTGGCTGTTGATTTTCTCCCATTTCGAGCGTCCCCACCAGCCCGACAGGCGGTAGCACTTGTTGGTGACGCAGGTAGTCAGGTATCCGTCTGGCTCCTGGGCGGCAGCGATAATCGTAATCACGCTGTCCAGATAGTGGTCCAGCTTGGAGTCATACTTGGCGGCAAGCGAGTAGGATGCCCCTTCAATTACCTTATAAGGGTCGGTATCATCGAAAGAGAAATTGCCCCGGTGTTCGCCTTTTTTCAGTCCGCCGGCAATGGCGAAGTTGTCGAAACGCCCGTTTTTCTCACATTCTTTAAAAGCGGAGGGGATAGAGACTGTGCGGTTGATCTCTATGCGCGGCAACCAAAAGCTATCGCTCAGGTGCACCTGAGTGAACGACACTTCTTGGATGGGAGCATCCGGCTGGATATAGGTAGGCCGACTGCACGATGCGGCTCCCAGTACCACAAATCCGCTCATCAGAGTTAGCAAATAATTTTTCATAAATATTTTTTCGCAAAATAGCCGGATTTCTTGTTTGAGGATAAAACGATAGTCCATATTTATAGAAAAATAGTCGCAAGATGGTTTGGAGGAAGTGCCTTTGTGAAATGTATTTAGTTTGTTCAAAGATTTTTTGTAAATTATACCATTTAAAATAAAATCCTTGTGTGCTTCTGTGGTGAATATAAACATTAACTGAGCAGTTGCTTATGAATATACGGATGATAATTTGCCTGTTGATAGGATGTTGCCTCTGTACGCTGCGTGGAGCGGCAGGCGTTTTTCAGACCCAATTCCAGTTTAGGCATTACAGTATAGAGAACGGAATGTCATCGAACAACATCAACGACATCCTGCAAGACCATCGCGGATATATCTGGATAGGGACGGACGGCGGACTGAACGGTTTCAACGGCATCGACTTCGTCCATTACCGGAAGGGAGACCCACGCAACCCGGAGCTGCAAACCAATACCGTTTCGGCATTGTGCGAGGTGGATCCCAACCGCCTGTGGTTGGGAACAGACCAAGGGGTGTACGTCTATGATATGGAAACAGACCGGATAACGGCTTTCCGGACAAAGACTTCCGACGGGATTGCTATCCACGCCCGGGTCACTAAAATCGTACGCGATACGGAGGGCTGGGTGTGGATTGCCACACGCGGGCAGGGCATCTTCGGCTATATGCCTGCCACGAAGCAGTTGAAGCATTACCCGATGGAGCAGAGCGGAGGTGTCATCCATTACCTACTGAACGACCGCGAAGGTAACTTGTGGGCTTCGAGCGAAAATTTCCTGTACCGGCTGTATCGGGCTGCCGACCGCTTTCTGATCTTCCCACTGCACGAGGATCCCGACTCTTACCGTGCAATGGCATTGTGGGAAGACCGTGACGGATTCATTTGGGCAGGCACGTGGACGAAAGGCATATGGAAAATCAATCCCGAAACCGGGGCGGCGGAGAAATACCTGGTTCCCCGGAGCGGCGGAGGCGTTTCGCACATCCATTCCATCGGCGAATATACGGAAGACATCTTGCTGGTGGGGTCGGACAATGGTCTGGCACTGATTGACCGTACCACCGGGCGAAGCAGCATATATCCCTATTACGGCGAAGAAACGAAAGCACTTTCCGACAAGTTCGTATATCCCATCCTTAAAGACCGCGAAGGTGGCATCTGGATAGGCACGTTCTATAACGGCATCAATTATCTGCCTCCGTATAGCGGTCAGTTTGAAGGATATTCTCCTGCGGATGGCGACTCGTTGTTCGAAGGAACTATCGTGAGCCGCTTTTGTGAAGACGAGGAGGGGAAGATATGGGTTGCGTCCGATGATGGCGGATTGAGCCGTTTTGACCCCTTGAACCGGAAGTTTGAGGATTTTCCTGAGCGGAAAGCGTTTTCCGGCGACAACATCCATGCCTTGTGCATAGACGGAGACTGCCTGTGGATAGGCACTTACGGGAAAGCCATCCGGCGGCTGAACCTGAAGAACGGGGCGGTAAAGTCTTATGAGGGAGAAGCTCCTCAATCTATCAGTGTGTACACGATATTCAAGGATCGGGAAGGGGAGATATGGACCGGTTCGATGACCTCGGTGTGCCGGTATGACCGCACTGCCGACCGTTTGTTGCTAGTCAGGGAAGTGAAATCGTTGGTCATCGACATGAAAGAAGACCGGAAAGGCAACCTATGGATAGCAACCCTGAGCGACGGCTTGTTGTGCTATCAGCCGGGAAAAGACGCATGGAAGCTGTATGGAGAAACGGACGGGCTTCCCAGCCCGCAGATAAACTACCTGTATCTGAACCGTGACGGTGTATTTTGGGTGGCAACGGGTGAAGGGCTTTTCCGGTATGAGGAAGACAAAGACCGCTTTGCCTACTGTCCGCTGAATGTGCCCAATGAGAGTATCAATGCCATATTGGAGGGTGACAACTGCCTGTGGCTCACTAC
>CAZXIB010000008.1:15178-16977 GCA_964639815.1 uncultured Thomasclavelia sp.
CCGCAGAAGAACCAGTATGCCTATATAATGAAAGGCTTCGACAGGGAGTGGAATTACGTGGGTTCACAATACTCTGCTACATATACCAATCTGCCTGCAGGTACCTATGTATTTTGTGTAAAGGCATCGAACAACGACAATGTGTGGAACGAACAAGGCACCTCGCTGCGCATCGTCATCCATCCGCCTTTTTATCTTTCGAAACCTTTCAAGGTGGGCTACGTATTGCTGCTCGTTTTTGCATTGGGTGTGCTGGTACGTTACGTCGTGCACCGAAGCGAGAAGAAGTATGCCAAGGTGATAGACGAATTGAACAGCCTCCAGGAAAAGGAGATGCACGAAGCGAAGATACGCTTCTTCACGATGATAGCCCATGAGATACGCACACCGGTGTCGCTCATTATCGGTCCGCTGGAAAAGGTGATGCAGTCTACGCTGAGTCTACCCGAGGCGGTGTGCAACGACTTGAAAATCATTGACCGCAATAGTCAGCGGCTCCTGTTCCTGATCAACCAGCTGCTGGACTTCCGCAAGGTGGAACAGAACGAGATGAAGATGCACTTCGCCCCGCAAAACATTCGCGAACTGATGCTGGAGGTGTGCGAACGCTTCCAGCCCACGCTGGCGCAGTGTGGCATTACGCTGTCCGAAGTGTATCCTCCCGAGGATTTCCGTGCCGATATAGATCGTGAAGCGTTGACCAAAGTGCTGAGCAACCTGATGACCAACGCCAACAAATATACGCATAACCGGGTGAAGATGGAATTTGCCGCACAGGAACAGACATTCTCCATCACCGTGTCCGACAATGGGAAAGGAATAAATTCCCGCGAACTGCAATTCATCTTCAAACCTTTTTATCAGGTGCACGACAACAAGCCGGGCACAGGCATCGGGCTGAGCATCGTGAAAGGTATCGTCGAAGCGCATCACGGGCATGTGGAAGTGCGGTCGAAAGAAGACAAAGGCTCGTCCTTCCGCGTCGTGCTCCCCATCCGTCAGAAGAAAGTGGAAGCAGCGGAATTGTTCGATACAGTATCACATATGCCCGAAGACATCCTGACGGAACACTCCCCAGCATCGGCAGACAAGAAGCAGCCGGTGATTTTGATTGTGGAAGACAACAAAGACATGATGCACTTCCTTGCAGACAACTTCAGCGACATGTATCGGGTGATAACCGCTAGCGATGGGATAGAAGCATTGCAACGACTGAAGGAGCAGGAGGTGTCGCTCATTGTCAGCGACTGGATGATGCTCAATATGGACGGTGTGGAGCTATGTCGGAATGTGCGGGCTGGACAGCTGACCAGCCACATCCCCTTTATATTGCTTACGGCTAAAACCGACAACTCTTCGAAGATAGCGGGGATGAACTGCGGTGCGGATGCTTACATCGAGAAGCCTTTCTCGTTGCAATACTTGAGGGCTTGTGTGAAGAATGTGTTGGATTTGCGCCAGCAGCTGCAGCAGAAGTTTTCGAAGATGCCGGTGGTGCCCATCAGTTCCATTGCTGGTAACAAGGCGGATGAAGAGTTTCTCGACAAGCTGAACCGGTTAGTAGAAGAGAACTTCGACAATCCGGAGTTGTCGGTCGATTTCCTTGCCGAGCGGTTGTACATCAGCCGTTCGGGGCTGTTTGCCAAGATTAAGGCATTGGCAAACGTCACGCCTAACGAGATGATTCAGCTGGTACGCTTGAAGAAAGCTGCCTTGCTCTTGCAGGAGAAGAAGTATCACATCAGCGAGGTGAGCTACATGGTCGGCTTCAACAACCCGTCTTACTTCAGCAAGTGTTT
>CAZXIB010000009.1:0-16401 GCA_964639815.1 uncultured Thomasclavelia sp.
AGATAGATGCTCAAATCACCGAGAAAATAAAAGAAGCATTATTTAGTAAGGAAGAATGAGTGCTGATACATCCTCCTAAAGTAGACAGGGGATAATGCCCATAGTCTATAAGGGAGGATGATTTTATGTCTAGAAGGTATATTTACAGATAGAGACTAGAATTACATCGCTGAACTATTTGAATGAAATAATACTGATTTTGGCTTTCAATCAGCTATACTAAAGCTGGATTCGATTTAAAGATTGCAAAGGAGATAATCGTAAATGACAATAGGAAGTGCTATCAAGAATTACAGAAAGAGGGAGAGCATAACACAAAAGGAGATGGCTACTTGTCTCGGTGTGACTGTTACTACTATAAGAAAGTGGGAAAAGGGAGAAGAACTGCCCGATATTAGTTTGCTAGTACCGATTTCGAGGCTACTCGGCATTACTACCGATGAACTTTTGTCATCTGAGGAAAATCTGACGAATGAAGAAATCACTCTATTTTTGCTGGAGATGCGAATGGACTTGCTGAGCAAAGGTTTTCATGACGTATTTCTTTCTGTAAAAGAGAAAATTGAACAATATCCCAATTGCGAAAAATTGATTTGGGTGATGACGGTCTTTCTGGATGAGGTGCGAGAGGAAATTCCAAACAAAGACGACTACGATGATGCGATATATAGCTGGTATGAGAGGTGTTTATTTTCCGAGCACGAAGAGATTAGAAGTCATGTGGCAAGTTTGCTATTTGATGCTTTTGCTCAAAAAGAGGACTATGAAAGAGCTGCTGAGTATTTAGATTATTTCTGCTCGAAGGATCCAGACCTTAAGCTCAACGAAGCACTTATAAATAGTAAGATTGGCGATAGAAATGATGCCTATCGTATATACGAAGATTTCCTAATCGAAGAATGTCTCCAAATTGAAAAAACATTAAGCGACTTGCGTGTTCTCTATATGGAAGACGACAATCATGAAATGGCAAATAAACTAGTCGAGATTTCTTCTTCTCTTGCATCTATCTTCGAGAGAGGCAAATATGCCGAAGTTTGCGTAGGGCTAGATGTTGCAGTCTGGGAAAAGGATAGTGCGCGGACGCTACAAATTATGAAAGAGATCTTAAGTAGCATTGAAACGATGAGCGATTTTACAAAATCGGAGCTTTATCGGCATATGGATTTTAGAACTATTGATTCCGGTTTTTTTGAAGAGGCAAAACAGGAACTTCTGTCCTATGTAAATGATGAATCGTTTGATTTTATGGAAGGCAATGAAGATTGGGAAAAGCTTAAGAGCGATTTTCATCAGTAAGCTTTAGTAGGTGTTACACTTAAGCCTTTTCTGATAACCCCTGTAGCTACTTTCATAACGTTTAAATTACCTGTGGTAAATTATGGGAAAATCTTGTGAATAGGGGCAAAATAGTTTAATATTGAAGGGAAGTTCAGGCTTCAAAAATTTTGGGAGGTGTTAATAAATGCAACGTTTATTAGATCCTTCAATTATTTTTAGTTGTGTAATAGGTCTTGTGATTGGCATCATCGCAATGGTCATCGCAAGCAAAGTCGGTCTTAATCGTGATAAAGCTAAGGCAAAGCAGATAGTTGATGAAGCTGATGCCAAGGCAAAAAATATGATTAAACAGGCAGTTCTGGACGGTAAGACACAAGTCTATGACCTCAAACTGCAAGCTGAGAAGGAAATCAAAGAACGCAAAGCAGAACTGACAAATCTTGAAAACAAGTTGATTCGTCGCGAAGATAATCTCAATTTTCGTGATGATTCTATCAATGAAAAAGAAAAGAAACTTGACAACAAACTAAAAGTAGCTGAAGAGAAGGAACAGAATCTGACACGGATGGAAGAAGAGCTACAATCCCGTATCGATGGTCAGATAACGCTATTAGAGCGTATTTCTAATATGAGTGAGGCTGACGCTAAAGCTGAACTTATGGAAGCTGTCGAAAAGAAGATAGAGAATGAAGTCGCCATCTATATCCGTGATACCGAAGAGGAAGCGCGACTGAAGGCGCAAGACATAGCTCGTGAGATTATTGCCACTGCTATCCAGCGCTATTCTCAAGAAGAGACCATCGAGCGTAATGTCTCGGTTATCTCTATACCCAGTGAAGAGATGAAGGGTCGTATCATCGGTAGGGAAGGTCGCAATATCCAAGCGTTTGAAGCTGCTACTGGTGTTGATTTGATTATTGATGACACACCTGAGACGATAACGATATCTTGTTTTAATCCGATTCGGCGTGAGGTGGCACGTGTCGCTCTTGAGACTCTGATTAGAGATGGTCGCATCCAACCTGGTCGTATTGAGGATGTCGTCCGCAAGACGGAAAAAGAAATCAACGATGAAATCTATAAGACGGGCGAGAATGCTGTCTTCCGTCTACAGATTGGTAAGATGAACAAGGAACTCGTTCAACTGATTGGACGAATGAAGTATCGTTATTCCTATGGGCAAAATGGTCTTGAACACTCTATGGAAGTCGCTTTCTTAGCCGGTATGATGGCTGCTGAGTTGGGTCTTAATCAAGCCTTAGCCAAAAGAGCTGGCTTATTACACGATATTGGAAAGGCCGTTGACTTTGAGATGGAAGGAACGCACGTGGAGTTAGGTGCTAAGATTGCTAAGCGTCATGGCGAGAATGAAGTCGTCATTAACGCTATTGAATCACACCATGGCGATAAACCGGCTACTTCGCTTATATCTAACCTCGTTGCAGCAGCAGATACTTTGAGTGCTGCTCGTCCTGGTGCTCGCAATGAAGGCATTGAAAACTACATCAATCGTCTTGAGAACCTCGAGAAGATTGCAACTGACTTTGTCGGCGTTGAAAAGGCCTTTGCTATCCAAGCTGGTAGAGAAATTAGAGTCATGGTCACACCTGATAAGGTCGATGATGCTAAGTGTCATTTATTGGCCCATGACATCAAAGAACGAATCGAGAATGAGATGACCTATCCAGGTCAAATAAAGGTCACCGTCATCCGTGACATGAGAGTCACTGAGCTCGCCCGCTAATGAACATTCTATTTTTAGGTGATATCGTAGGTCGTCCTGGCCGCGATATCATCTTTCATTATCTTCCGATATTAAAAAAGGAACACACTATCGACTTTACTGTCGTTAATGGTGAAAACTCTGCTCATGGTAAAGGCATAACCAAACGCATCTACAATAGCTTCAAAGAAGCTGGTATAGATGTCATCACCTTAGGAAATCACGCTTACTCTAAAAAGGAAATTACTGAGCACATTGCTGAGTGTCCAGATCTCGTCTTTCCCTATAACTACGCTAACGACTTTCCTAAAGAACCTGTTATAAAAGAGGTCGATGGTCTAAGCGTTTGTGTTTGTAATATCTTAGGCACTGCCTTCATGATGGATAATGCCATGTCGGCCTATAAGGCTATGGATGAGATACTAGTTAAGTATAAGGCCGACCTTTACCTTGTCGATTTACACGCTGAGGCGACGGCTGAAAAGATATTATTTGCCCATTACTATCAAGACAAATTAGTCGCATGTCTTGGCACTCATACCCATGTTCAAACAGCCGATGAAAGACTTATAGGCAAATTGGCCTATATCAGCGATGTCGGCATGAATGGCGTATACGACAGCATTATTGGCCGCGATGCAAATGAGATGATTGATGCGATAATTCATGGTAAAAAGACCAGATATCAAGTAGCTGATGGGCCAGCTATGCTCTGTGGGGTTGTCATAACAGTTGACCCCAAAACAAGACAAGCGACGGCTATCAAAAGATTACAAATTCGTCCTTAAAAGCTCTAAAAGGGTGTATAATGGGTGATGTTTAAGGAGGTTTTTTGAAATGCCAGTAACAGTTGACCAAGATGTTTGCATTGGTTGCGGAGCTTGTTGTGGTGTATGCCCAACAGGTGCTATTGCCTTAAATGGCGATGGCAAGGCAGAATGTAGCGAAGACACATGCATCGATTGCGCTGCTTGTGTATCTACTTGCCCAGTTTCTGCAATAAGTCAATAAACCAAGTACCAACTTGGTTTTTTTCTGGCATAATATACATATGACCAAAGAATACAATTATTCCCTGCCATCGCAGAGTGGTGGACGCCGTCGCAGTAAGGAGGCCTCACCAATAAATCGAGCTTTTGTAATAGATGACAAGTATGCCCACCTCGGAAATGACAAGACCTACTACATTCGTACCTACGGTTGCCAAGCTAATTTTCATGATTCTGAGAATATCGCTGGTATTTTAGAAGCTATGGGCTATACCAAGGCAGAAGACTTAGAAAAGGCTGATTTCATATTACTTAATACTTGTGCCATAAGACGTAATGCCGAAGAGAAGGTCTTAGGCGAAATCGGTAATCTCAAAAGGTTAAAGCGCACTGACCCCGACCGTATCATCGCCATCTCTGGTTGCATGGCCCAAGAAGAAGAGATGGTTAAACATATACTTAGCAAGTATCCCCAAGTTGATTTGATTTTTGGAACGCACAATATATCTGACCTACCTAAACTTCTCTATAATTGCCTTTTAAGCAAGGAGAAGACGGTAGAAGTCTACTCTAAAGAAGGGGAAATAGTTGAAGGTTTACCCTTTAGGCGTGATAATGGGCATAAGGCCTGGGTCAATATCAGTTATGGTTGTGATAAGTTCTGTTCATATTGTATAGTTCCTTACACTAGAGGTAAGGAGAGGTCACGATTACTTACTGATATAGTAGAAGAAGTAAAAGAGCTAAAAGCCGAAGGCTATAAGGAGATATGTCTACTTGGGCAAAATGTCAATTCTTATGGTGTCGACTTAAAAGTAGAAAATGGTTTTGCGAAGTTATTAGAAGAGGTTGCTAAGATTGGTATTGAACGCATTCGCTTTATGACACCTTACCCATCAAATTTCGATGATGCAACGATTGAAATTTGTGCAAAATACCCTAACATCATGCCGGCAATTCACTTACCCTTACAATCAGGTAGTGATAGTATCCTCTTTAAGATGAATAGGCGCTATGATAGTAAGGAGTATCGCATCCTGTTCGACAAGATTAAAGAGGCCATACCAGATTGCGCCTTTACTACTGACATCATCGTTGGCTTTCCCAATGAGACAGACGCTGACTTCAAGGCCACTTTAGATATGGTCGACTATTGTAAGTATGATAATGCCTTTACGTTTATATATTCACCACGCGAGGGGACACCGGCTGCTAAAATGGCTGATGACATACCGATGCATGTCAAGGAAGAGCGATTAAAGATACTACAAGATAAGATTGCATACTATGCTAAAATGAATAATCAAAAGTACCAAGATGACGTTGTGGAAGTCTTGGTTGATGGCCTTTCTAAACGCAATAGCGGAGTCTATTCAGGCTACACGCCCCATAACAAGATTGTCAACTTCACCGGTAAGGACGTAAAAGTCGGCCAGTTTCGTAAAGTTAAAATCACTAAGGCTAAGTCCTATTCCCTAGATGGTGAAGTGATTTAAAAAGAGAAGATATAACATGGAGGAAAAAGATAGATAATGCAAAAAATCCGTTTAATGGCCCTTGGAGGTCTTGATGAAGACGGCAAGAATATGTTTCTGACGGAGATTGACGATGATATCTTCGTCGTTGATGCCGGTCTCAAATATCCTAATGAAAGTGAACAACTGGGCATAGAATACATTATTCCCGATCTCACATACCTCATCGAAAACAAGCAGCGCGTTAAGGGTGTCTTTATAACACATGGACATGACGATGTCATGATGGCCTTGCCACACCTATTAAAAGAGATTGATGTGCCCGTATATGCCACAACGCTTACTGCGAAGATTCTACAAGACATCTTTCACAAACATAAGGTTAAAAAACAGATAAACATCATCAAGCGCAAAGATACTATAAGGATAGATGGACATGTCATTCATAGTTTCCCGGTCATGCAGTCGATTGCGGATGGTGTGGGTTTATCGTTTGAAACTGATGCGGGACAGATTGTATTTACCAGTGAATTTATTGTCGACTACGACTTCATGAACAAGGCCTTTACCATGGATATGAATACTTTCTTTGAAATGGGACAAAAGGGTGTCTTGTGTCTACTTTCTGAATCAGTGGGTGCTGGACGTATCGGTTATACTTCACCAAGACATCGCATTTCCGACCACATTGAAGGTCACTTTGAAGGTAATGACAAGCGTATCGTCATCACCCTTTATAAACAGAACCTCTTTAGAATTATCGAGGTCTTGGACATGGCTGTTCGCTATGGTAGGAAGGTCATGTTTTATGATGAGGATAACTATAGACTTTTAAGGCATGTTGAAGAGCTAGGCTATTACGAGATGCCCAATAATCTCATCATCAAACGCGAGGACTTCGATAATGAAAGAGAAGATGTTGTCTGTGTTATCTCAGGTAGTGGCAATCAAGTCTTCAAACTCATGAACAAGATTGCCTTAGGTGATGATCCATATGTCGAACTAAGAGATACTGATACTGTCATCATTGCCTCACCTGTAGTACCAGGCACTGAAAAAGAGGCCTCCAACATGGAAAATGACCTCTATAAGGAAGATGTCAAGGTTGTAAAGATTAACGCCAAAGAGGTGCTGTCTATGCATGCTTCAATTGAGGATCTTAAGATGATGTTGTTTATGTTGAAGCCTAGATATTACCTACCGGTCAAGGGCGATTATTCTAAACTTATCGCTAATGCCGACATCGCTACGTCAATGGGTTATCGACCTGATACCATCATTATTTTAGATAATGGGCAATTTGCAACATTTGAAGACGGTCGTCTCATTTCAACTCGTGACACCATCGAGCTTACTGATACGATGATTGACGGCAATGATAAGCTAGATTATCAGGGAATGGTCTTAAAAGACAGAGAGACTTTATCTACTGAGGGAGTTATTGTTGTCGGTGTCTTCTTAAACTTCAAGACTAAGGAGATACTAGGAGGCCCCGATATCCAATCTCGTGGTGTCATTTATCTCAAGGATGCTGACTACATAGTAAACCAAGTCGGAAACATCTTCATGAACACCATTAATGAAGCAGTTAAAGAGGGCAACTATGAAAACACGGCGACCAGAATGGAAGCCAAAGAGCGGATATCACGCTATATACTAAAGGAGACGGGTAAGCGACCAATGGTCTTACCTGCCATCGTTGAAATAAACTTCAAGGATTAATATGACAAAGAGGGGAACAAATAAAAAACCAGAGACATCGAATGATGATTTGATTATCCGTATCATCACTAGTATCGTTATAACCATTATTCTTTTGACGGCAGCATTTCGCCTAGGTTCAATTGGCATCATCTTAAACAATGTCATGCGCTATCTTTTGGGTGAATTGTACTTAGTTGTTGTGCTTACGATCTTTTATTTCTGCGCCTACTTTAGCTTTCTTAAAAAGAAGTGGCCAATGCCAAAAAAAGTCATAGCCGGCGTGATATTACTGAATATAACACTGATACTTATATTTGCTCTTTTTAGTGTTGGCGAAGAAGTAGGGCCAGAAGCCTTTGATACCTATTTTGCGATGAATCCACAACTACTCACAGAAAACGATCTCTACTATGGTGGCGGTATCATTGGCATCTTACTATATGCGGCTTTATCAGCACTTTTCGCTAGAGCTGGAACTATAATTGTCGCCGTTGCTCTTGTCATCATTTGTGCCATCCTTATTATTCCGATTACAACCTACCTCAAACTCTTTGATAAGATGCGTACGGGAAAAGAGAGCTTAGCCCTTCGCTATCAAGAGCGCAAGGCCGAAAGAGAAAAAGAGAAAGAAGAATCCTATCTCGATGTAATAGACGAAGAAGAGGAAGAAGTATATGAGCGACCTGAAAGTAAGGCTTTTATCAATCTAGACTCTTATGAGGAGAGTAACTCAAAGGCTTTTATTGATCTCGCATCAACCGATAGTCCTAAAAAGACTGAGGATAAAAAGGAGCCAACCAAGACTAAGACAAATACTGGCCCTTATAAACGACCATCTATTGCCGTCTTTGATGAGACGACTTCATCCAAGGTCAGTAACATTAATAAGTCTAGTGCCGAGATAAAGGGTAAGAAGGTCATTGAGATTTTACATAACTTCGGCATCGAGGCGACACTAATCGCCACTCACATCGGGCCCAGTGTAACCAAGTTTGAACTGAGACCAGATAGTAGCGTCAAGGTCTCTAAGATTCAAAACATCGCCGATAATATCAAAATGGAATTGGCAGCTCGTGATATTAGAATCGAAGCTCCAATACCAGGAAGAAGCGCCGTTGGTATCGAAATACCTAATGTTGAGCCCATCCCGGTACGTATGAGAGAGCTAATTAAGGCCAATCCCGAAGACAATGGCAAACTACTCTTTTACCTCGGTAAAGACCTCATGGGCAAGGTTGTGACTTGTCAGATTGATAAGATGCCACATTTACTTATCGCTGGAGCAACTGGTAGTGGCAAGTCAGTCTGCATAAACGCTATCATATGTTCGCTTCTATATCGAACTGACCCCAGTGAAGTAAGGCTGGTCTTGGTAGACCCTAAGAAGGTCGAGTTTACACCATATCACGATGTACCACATCTCTTGTGGCCGGTCATTACTGATGCGACTATGGCCTCTAATATGCTCAAGAAGGTCGTCGTCATGATGGAAGAGCGTTTTGATGTCTTTGCGCAATTTGGTGCGCGCAACATCGAAACCTACAACAGCTTTGTCGATGACTTTAATAAGACTAATGATGATCCTGAAAAGGTCATGCATAGACTTCCTTTAATTGTCGTTATCATTGATGAGCTGGCTGACCTCATGATGGTGGCAGGAAAGGATGTCGAAGCTTCTATTCAAAGGATAACCCAACTCGCTAGAGCCAGTGGTATTCACCTGATAGTTGCCACGCAAAGACCATCAACCGATGTCATAACTGGTATCATCAAGTCCAATATCCCTTCACGTATCAGTTTCTCTGTCGCTAGTTCCATTGATTCACGCACGATATTAGACCAAACAGGTGCTGAGCGCTTATTGGGCAATGGCGATATGCTATACTTCCCCCAAAGCGAACCATCGCCTATAAGGCTGCAAGGCGTCTATGTTACTGACCAAGAAGTCAAAAAGATTACAACCCATGTCAAAGGACAAGCCAAACCTGAATATGATGACACCTACTTTGAGTTTTTGAATCTAGCCAAAGAAGATGATAGACCTGAGGCAAAACGCGAGTATGACAGTCTGTATGAAGATGTCAAAACCTACGTCATAGATGTTCAAAAGGCTTCTACTAGCTTACTGCAACGGCGCTTTGGTATCGGTTATAACCGGGCGGCTGGTCTTATTGACGCCTTAGAGGCCAATGGTATTATTGGGCCATCCAATGGCTCAAAGCCTAGGGAAGTCTTTGTAAAACCTGAAGAAGATGAAACGTAATGGCAGTTCTCTGTCATTATTTTCTATGTTTTGAAACATTTTTCGAAAATAACTTAGACGTTTTCTCTTTAAAATTCTTCGTAAAAGATTGTTATGAAAGCGCTGTTCTTGTAAAATGAATTTGTAAGTTATATCTTACGAGAAGGAGAGAAGAATGAAGAAAATTTTGAAGATTGCTCTAGTTGCCATCTTGGCTTTAAGCCTAGTGGCTTGTAGCTCCTCTACTGGCGAAAGCTCAGGCTCAGGTGTACTAACTGTTGGTTTTGTAACTGACACTGGTGGTATCGATGACAAGTCATTCAACCAGACTACTTGGGAAGGCATCGTTCAATTCGCTGAAGAGAATGGTCTTGTTGAAGGTGAAGACTATGACTATCTACAATCTTCAGGTGAAGATGACTACGTTCCTAATTTAACTGCTTTAGCAGAAGAAGGTTATGATTTAGTTGTAGCAGCTGGCTATCTATTCGAGTCATCTATCACTTATGTTGCTGAACAGTATCCTGATACTAAATTCGTTGCCATTGACGTTGCTGATGTTGGTTTAGACAATGTCCAAACAGCTAACTTCGCCGTTAATGAGGGTTCATACCTAGTCGGTGTCGTTGCTGGTCTTAAGGCTATTGAAAACGGAAGCAAGCATGTCGGTATGATTATCGGTGGTGAGTCCGATTCCATGAATAGTTTCTGGGCTGGCTTCCAAGAGGGTGTTTGGTCTGTATGTTCAGACTGTGTTATCTCATATGACAACGCTAATAGCTACACCGATTCCGAACTCGGTTCAACACTAGCTCAAAAGCAGTTCAACGCTGGCGCTACAGTAATCTTTGCATGTGCTGGCGGCACGGGCAATGGTGTTATCTCTGAGGCTTCTGAAAGACGTCAGAATGGTGAGGATGTTTGGGTCATCGGTGTCGATACTGACCAATACGACCTTGGTCTTTATGGTGATAATGATGAATCAAGTATCTTAACATCTATGATGAAGAGAGTCGATGTCGCTGCTTATACGGCTTGTGAGCAAGTTGCCAATGACTCATTTGTCTCTGGTGATGTCTTATACAACTTAGAGAATGGTGGTGTTGGTTTACCTGATGAGAATCCTAACTTGACTGATGAATATCTTGAAGCTGTCGAAGAGGCCATTCAGGCAATCACCAGTGGTGAGGTAACAGTCAGCAGTATCCCACAAACGAGCGCTGATAACTCGCTCATCATAGGCTGATAAGTCTTTACTAGGCTACAGGGCAATCCCCTGTAGCTTTTTTCGATTTCAAGCAAACAATCGCCAAATTACTCAAAACGCCTAATGTAAAATTAACGCATGACTAGCCCATATAACCGTTTTCATAAAAGATGATAGATGATAAAATGAAGCTCAGAAAGGGAGGATATTACATGGCTTACGCTATTGAAATGTTGAACATCACTAAAGACTTCCCTGGCATCCGTGCTAATGATGATGTTACCTTGCAAGTAGAGGAGAACACCATTCATGCACTATTAGGGGAAAATGGTGCTGGTAAGTCGACACTGATGTCAATACTCTTCGGGCTATATCAGCCTACCTCCGGTATGATTAAAGTCAATGGTGAAGAAGTTAAGATAACCGATCCTAATGTCGCTAATGATTTAGGTATTGGAATGGTGCATCAGCACTTCAAACTTGTCGAGTGTTTCACAGTAACCGAAAATATCATACTAGGAATGGAACCACATACTAAGCTCAAAACAATCGACAAGAAGAAGGCTCGTGAGAAGGTTATAGAACTATCACAGCGCTATGGTTTAAAAGTCAATCCTGACGCCAAGATATCGGATATTACGGTTGGCATGCAACAGCGCGTCGAGATTTTGAAGATGTTATATCGTGACGCGAACATCTTAATTTTTGATGAACCAACAGCTGTCTTGACACCTCAGGAGATACAAGAACTGATGGAGACGATGCGCAATCTCATTAAAGAGGGTAAGACTATCTTACTTATCACCCATAAGTTAAAAGAGATTAAAGCTGTCGCTCAAAAGTGCACTGTACTTAGAAAGGGTCAGTGTGTTGGAACCATTGATGTCGCCGAAACAAGTGAAGCTACTATGGCGGAAATGATGGTTGGTCGTGTCGTTAACTTTATGGTCGATAGGTCTGAGGCTGAGCCTGGTGAGGTCTGCCTTGATATTGAAGGTCTCAATGTCAAGGGCATTAGTGGAAACCTCGCAGTAAAAGACTTTAATTTAAGAGTTAGGGCAGGGGAGATTGTTGGTCTAGCTGGCATTGATGGCAATGGGCAAAGTGAGCTTGCCTATGCTTTAACGGGCATGACAAAGGTGGAAAGCGGCACAATTAAATTTAATGGACAAGATGTGACCCACGCTTCAATCATGGATCACTATCGTAATGATATGTGTCATGTCCCTGAGGATAGACATAAACATGGCTTAGTCCTAGACTTCGCCTTAAAGGAGAACTATATCGTTCACTCCTATATGGAAAAGCCGTTTGCGGTAAATGGCATCATTCAAAAAGACGCTATTGATGAGTATGCCGAAAAGCTTTCAGAAGAATACGATGTCAGAAGTGGTGAGGGCATAAATACTGTTACTCGCTCGATGTCTGGCGGCAACCAACAAAAGGCCATCGTAGCTCGTGAGTTTGACCGTCATAATAAGATTATGATTGTCGTTCAACCGACTAGAGGTCTTGATGTCGGGGCTATAGAGTTAGTCCGTAAGAAGATTGTCGAGCAACGTGATAAGGGGGCAGCCGTCTTACTCATATCGCTTGAGCTTGATGAGATAATGAATCTGTCAGATCGCATTGCTGTAATACACAATGGTAGTTTAAGCGGTCTAGTTGTCAATAAGGGCGTCACCGAAAACGACATCGGTCTAATGATGTCTGGTAGTTCTACCCGCTTTGATGAGGAAGCTAAAGTATGAGTAAGAGATATAGTGCATTGACCATCTCGGTCATATCTGTCCTCTTGGGCATTTTGGTAAGTTGTGTTGTCCTTATTATCACAGGACGCAATCCTCTCAACATTTTTATTGCCCTTATTAGGTCACTGACGGGCTTTAATATTAATAACCCAGAGCGTGGCATAAACATCTTGTACCCACTCAATTGGCTACTTTATAGTATGCCAATCATCTTGACAGGTTTATCGGTAGCCTTTGCCTATCGGACTGGTATGTTTAATATCGGTGGTGAGGGTCAATACATCGCTGGTAGTATGGCTTGTGCTTATGTAGCGCTTTCCTTTGACTTGCCACCAGTTATTCATACAATAGCCTGTATCTTAGCGGCAGCGGCGGCAGGGGCTCTTTGGGCCTTTTTACCGGGCTTTCTAAAGGCCTTTAGGGGGATAAATGAAGTAGTAATTTGTGTCATGTTGAATTACACTGCCCTTTACTTTAACGACTGGTTTGTAAGGACGTTTTTGCCAATCGATTCCTCTACACTGGCAAGGACTATCGACTTTCCTGATTCTGTGTCCTTGGGTAATTTAGGCTTTGGTACAGCATCACAGTTCAACTATGGCTTTATTGTAGTGCTAATCTGCGTACTTATATTTTGGTTCATTATGGAGAAGACGACCTTCGGTTACTCCTTAAGAGCTACTGGTTTTAATACGGAAGCCTCACGTTATGCCGGTATGAAAAACCGTCGTAATACTGTTTTATCAATGATGATTTCTGGCGCCTTTACTGGTGTTGCTGCGAGTATTGTCCTTATCGGTATTTATGGCTATGGTCGTATCTATACCTCCTTTGATAACTACGGTTTTGATGGTATATCAGTTGCCCTTGTAGGTGGCGCCAAGGCTTTGGGAGTTTTGATTTCTGGTCTTTTCTTTGGCTTGATGGCTGCATCAGAGACCCAGTTTCAGATTTTACGTATACCAAGTGAGATATCCGATATCATCCAAGCTCTTGTAATTATCTTTGTCGCCATTCAGTACGGCATTCGGATTATATTAGACATGATTACCAGTAAGAAGATGAAAGATAAAGTAAAGGAGTCCGCATAATATGTTAGATTTAATTTATGAGATATTCCCGCTCGTCTTAACATCGTCGGTACCTCTTATCATTACCGGTCTTGGCGGTGTCTTCTCAGAGCGTAGTGGTGTCGTCAATATCGCCCTAGATGGTTGTATGCAGATTGGCGGCTTTGTATCGGCATGTCTACTTGTCATCTTATTTGAGATGGGCGTTGATAACGCCATCATCTATGCTGTCATTGCAGCAGTTATTGCCGGTGGTCTATTTGTTTCCATCCACGCCTTTGCATCGATTCATATGTTAGCCGATCAAACTATATCTGGCACAGCACTTAATGTACTGGCCGGTGGTTTAACAATTACCCTATGTGAGGCCATCTTTGGTCATAAGAGTACATCATCATACAGTGTTGCAGCACTATTTTCGCGCACTTCGATACCAATCTTATGTGACATACCAATTATCGGTGACCTCTTTTTCACCAATAATTACCCCTTTACCTACTGCGCTTATATCCTTGTCGTAGTCGCTTGGTTCATCATGTATAAGACGTCCTTTGGTCTAAGACTTAGGTCATGTGGTGAGTATCCTCAGGCTTCAGCTTCGATGGGCATCAATGTGCAAAAGATGCGCTGGATTGCAGTCGTCGTCAGTGGCATGTTGGCGGCATTGGGTGGGGCATCACTTGTCCTTACTTCCCAGACCTATTTCTATGCCTCCTCAATCAACGGTCTAGGCTTTGTTGCTATTGCGACACTGATTTTCGGTCGTTGGCATCCTTTAGGTGTATTTGGCGCTAGTATCGTCTTTGGTTTTGCTAAGGTACTCGGCTACTATACTAATAGCCTACCGCTTTTAGCTGGCATACCATCGCAATTCTTCTCCATGTTCCCATATGTCCTGACTATTATTGTTCTTGTCATATTCAGCTTTGGTAAGAACAGTTCAGGGCCTAAGGCCAGTGGTGAGATTTACGACCCAGGTAAACGTTAATAAACAAGAGCAGGAATGTCGATAAGTGGATAAACCTGCTCTTTTCTTGGTGCGACAAGTTCTTTCTATAGCGCTATCATGAAAGTGCGCAGGTAGAAAGGAGGTTAATGAACAGCTTAAACATTGTGGGCACAATCAAAGACCAGATTGTTGTCAAGGAAACTGCAAACGGCATACCCGTAGGCCAAATGCTTGTCGAAGTCAACAGAAGCAAAAAAGGTGAGGATGGTGAGACTGTTGTTTTTGGGGAAGTCTTCCAAGTCACACTATGGCGCAACCTCATCGACCAGGTTAGTCACCTACAACCAGGTACTGTAGTGGCCATTCAGGGTAGGCTCTCGGCCAATAATTATAGTAGAGAAAGCGGCGAAACTTATTATCGGCCCGAGATAGTTGTTGAGAAGTTAACAAACTTCGCTTAAGGACTCTCTTTAAAAGAGAGTTCTCTTTATGTTAGAATACCGAAGACAAAGGTAATTGATATGGCATTTGATTCATTACAAGAAAAACTTACTAAGACGCTACGAAACATCCAAGGAAAGGGCAGAATAAGCGAAAGAAACATCGATGAGACCCTACAAGATATAAGAGAGGCTCTACTTGAGGCTGATGTCAATTATCGGGTCGTAAGTGATTTCCTTAAAAAAGTCCGCGATGAGTCTTTAGGCATGGATGTACTAAATTCGGTTGAACCGGGCCAGTTGATGGTAAAGGTTGTCAATGATGAACTCATTGAGCTTTTAGGTAGCGAGAATACAGAACTTAACTATAGTACTGACGGTATTAGTTGTTTCATGGTCGTTGGTTTACAAGGTACTGGTAAGACAACTCATATCGCAAAGATTGCTAAATACATAAAAGAAAAACAAAATCGTAAGCCCATGATTATAGCTGGCGATACTATTAGGTTAGCTGCTGTCGAACAGCTAAAGACCTTGGGCGATACGGTTGGTGTTGAGGTATACAGTGATGACCTCTCTAAAAAGGTTGTCGATATCGTTAAGGATGGTATTGACTACGCACAAAAGCATGGTTATGATACCGTCCTCATTGATACGGCTGGACGTCTTCACATTGATGAAGAGCTCATGCAGGAACTCGAAGATATCGCTAAGACTGTAAAGCCTAATGAGATACTACTTACTGTTGATGCCCTAACAGGCCAAGATATTGTCAATGTTGCCAAATCTTTTAATGAGCGACTTGGCATCTCAGGCCTTATCGTCACGAAGTTTGACGGCGATTCTAAAGGTGGTGGCGTTCTTTCTGTTAAAGCTATAACCGGTGTACCAATTAAGTTTACGGGCGTTGGGGAGAAGGTTGATGATTTAGAGGTCTTCTATCCTGATAGATTAGCTCAGCGTATCCTTGGTATGGGTGATGTCGTAACACTAGTTGAAAAGGCCCAAGAGCAGATGGATCTCGAAAAGGCGCAAAAAAGTGCCGAGCGTATGTTGTCGGGAAAATTCACAATGGATGACTTGCTTGAGCAGATAGAAGCCACGCAAAAGATGGGCCCTTTAGCTTCGCTTATTAAGATGCTACCGGGCATGGGCGACTTGTCTAAACAATTAGAAGGCGAAGATGTTGAAGGGCAACTCAAAAAGACTAAGGCCATAATTCAGTCAATGACAAAAGCTGAAAAGGAAGACCCCAGTAGTCTCCGCAATTCCCACAAACGTCGTATTGCTCAGGGCGCTGGTGTTACTGTCAATGATGTCAATAAGCTCATCAACCAATTTGAGCGAACCAAAAAGATGATGAAACAGATGTCTTCGTTAAGAGGAATGTTTATTAGATAAGTAATTGCGTATTAAATAGAGAAACTGCTGAAGATTAGCGGTTTTAGTTCGACAAAAAAAAGACTCTTCATAGTGAAACACACCGTGGAGAGTCTTCAATCATTTTTGCGAGGCAAGAAACTGCTAGTGAATCTTAATGTTGTCTAGGTACATGATTTTTGGGGTCTTG
>CAZXIB010000010.1:0-16058 GCA_964639815.1 uncultured Thomasclavelia sp.
ATTGTTTAGATATCCAGTATTTTGCTTCGAAGAAGGGTGTTGGTTCGACTAAGAACGGTCGTGATTCCCACTCAAAACGTCTTGGAGCTAAAAAATCTGACGGCGAGTTCGCTACTGCCGGTTCTATTCTTTACCGCCAAAGAGGCACTAAGATTCATCCCGGTGTCAATGTAAAAAGAGGTGGCGATGATACACTGTTTTGTACTGTAGACGGTATTGTTAAATTTGAACGCTTTGGTAAGACAGGCAAGAAGGTCTCTGTTTATCCGGTAGCTTAAAGCCCTGACTAGGGCTTTTTATTTAATGCCATGCAATTCATAGATAAAGTAAGCATAAAACTAAAGGCGGGCAATGGCGGCGATGGTCTAGTCGCCTTTAGAAGAGAGAAGTATGTGCCCCTAGGAGGGCCATCAGGTGGTGATGGTGGCAAGGGTGGTTCTATTATCTTTGTTGGAGATGCCAATAAGTCGACCCTACTAGACCTCAGATTCAATAAGCAGATAAAAGCGGAAGATGGTTCTCCGGGAAAAAATAATAAGATGCACGGTGCTAGTGCCGATGATGTCTATGTCAAGGTACCACTAGGTACGATGATAAGAGATATGGAGACTGATGAAGTCATTGCCGATATCACAGAAGATGGCCAAGAAGAAGTCATTTGTAAAGGCGGCAAGGGCGGTCTTGGCAATGTTCACTTTGCCTCATCAGTTAATAGTGCCCCTGACTATGCCAAGATGGGCCAAGCTGGCGAGAAAAAAGAAGTACTAGTCGAGCTCAAGTTATTAGCTGATGCGGGATTAGTAGGTTTTCCCAGTGTTGGTAAGTCGACATTACTGTCAGTTGTATCAAGCGCTAGACCGGAAATAGCTGATTACCCATTTACGACACTGAGACCACAACTGGGCATGGTGCGATTAAAAAGTGGCGATAGCTTTGTCTTAGCGGATTTGCCAGGACTAATCGAAGGGGCGGCAGAAGGCAAGGGTCTAGGCCATACCTTTTTAAAGCACATTGAAAGATGCAGAGTCTTAGTCCATGTGATTGATATGAGTGGCGAGTATCGCAATCCTTTAGATGATTATCTGATTATAAACGAAGAGTTAAAGCGCTATCCCGGTCATTTAGAAGAGAGGCCGCAGGTTGTTTTAGCTAATAAGATGGATATCGAGGGAGCTGAAGAAAACCTCGCTCGTTTTAAAGAAGCCCATCCTGATGTAGAGGTCTTTCCTGTTATCGCCTTTATGGGTGAGCTTGATAAGCCCCTATATCGCATAAACGAGCTCATTAAGTCCACGCCAGCCTTCGCCCTGTATGAAGATAAGGGTAAGGTCGTCTATAAGTTCGAAGAAAAGAAGCCCTTTACCATCGTCAATGAAGGAAATGGCGTTTATCACATCATTTCCGAGCAAATTGAAAGGATGTTGGCGCGGGTTGACCTTGATGACGAGGTCAGTGTTTTAAAGTTCGCTAGAACCTTAAAGAAAATGAAAGTTGAAGAAGCCTTAGAAGCTAAGGGTTGCAAGGTTGGTGACCATGTCTATATAAGTGACTATGGCTTTATATATAAGGAGGAAGACCTATGAAAGTATCTATGAAGGATATGATTAAGTTGAGTTTTGGTGAGGAGGTCGGCAATACTGTCAGCCATGGTGTTGCCGCTTTACTTTATCTCTTTCTTTTGCCCTTTATGTCTGTCTATGCCTATGTTAGAGGTGGTGTTGCCTTAGCTTTTGGTACAGGCATCTTTGGTATATGTATGTTTCTTATGTTTATAGGCTCTTGTATATACCATGCAATGGAATATGGCTCAACCCAGAAATATGTCATGCGCAAACTTGACCATTCATTTATCTTTTTGGCGATTTCCGGTACTTATACGCCGGTTCTCATCTATAAAATTGGTGGTATTACTGGCTTAGTTCTACTTATAGTTGAGTGGGCTACGACCATCGGTGGCATCATTATGACAGCTGTCTCTAAGAATTATCACAAGAAGTTAGCTCTTACGATGTATCTTGTCATGGGTTGGGTAGCGGTATTAGTTTTACCACAGGTTATTGCTAGTACAACTGTGCCCTTCTTAGCACTTATTGTGCTAGGTGGTGTTTTTTATACTGTCGGTGTCTTCTTCTACATCCAGAAGTGGCCTTATGCCCACTTTGTCTGGCATATATTCATAGTCCTAGCTTCGATATCACATTTTATCGCCATCGTCTTCTTCATCTGACGCTTTTCATACAATCTGTTATAATAAAGTCCGTGATTGGATTTGTTAGAGGAAAGGTGTTTGCCATTACTACTGATACGGTTTTAATTGACCATGATGGTCTGGGTTTTCGTATCAATTTCGCTAGGCCTGAACGTCTAAAAGTTGGCGATACTGTAACCATATATACCTATCAACACGTTAGAGAAGACGACATCTCGCTCTTTGGCTTTTTATCTTTAGAAGAGTATGAACTCTTTACTAAGCTCATATCAGTTAAAGGATTAGGGCCCAAGATTGCTTCTGGCGCTTTAGCTGTAGCATCGGTTGAAGATATCACTAGTGCCATTGCCCAGGGTGATGTCGACTTATTTAAGAGACTACCGGGCATAGGCGCTAAGACAGCTTCACAGATAATATTAGATTTAAAAGGTAAGCTAACTACTGTATCGCCAGCGGATTCACGGTTAAATGAAGCCAGTGAAGCTTTGAAGGCTTTGGGATATAAGAATAATGAGTTTATGGGCATCCTTAGAGAACTATCTAAAGAAGACATGACAACAGATGCACTCATTAAGGAAAGTTTAAAGATTTTGGCTAAGAAGAAGTAGTATGGAAGAGCGTATTATATCAGCAGAGCACTTAGCACATGATGATGACATCCACCTAAGACCTAAGACCTTAGATGAGTATGTCGGTCAAAGTCACTTAAAGGCTAATCTTGAGGTTTTTATCAAGGCCGCCAAACTGCGTGATGAGAGTCTAGACCATGTCTTACTCTATGGGCCACCAGGTTTAGGCAAGACGACTTTGGCTTATATCTTAGCCAATGAACTTGGCAGTAATATCAAGACCACAAGCGGCCCATCAATTGAAAGAAGTGGCGATTTAGCAGCTATCTTATCAACACTAGAGGCTGGTGATATTCTCTTTATCGATGAGATACACAGACTCCCCAAACAAGTTGAAGAAGTACTGTATCCAGCTATGGAAGATTTTTGTCTAGATATAGTGATGGGTAAGGATGCCGCTTCGCGTAGCATTCGTATTGACTTACCACCCTTTACTTTAGTTGGGGCAACAACTAGAGCTGGCGATATCTCAGCGCCACTACGTGATCGTTTTGGTATAACCAATAAACTAGAATACTATACTAACGATGAGTTAGAACAGATACTACATCGCACAAAAAGAGTCTATGGATGCGATGGCGATGAAGAAGCTTTAAAAGAGATTGCCAAGCGCTCACGTGGTACACCTCGTATCGCCAATAGATTATTTAGAAGAGTTCGTGATTTTGCAACCGTCTTAAATGATGGGCATATTGATATAAATCTAGCTAGCGAAGCACTAGACCGCTTAAAGGTTGATAATCTTGGCCTTGATAGTGTTGATATCCGTTACTTACGTGGCATTATCGAGCGTTTTAAGGGTGGGCCGGTTGGCGTAGAGGCTATTGCCAGCGCAATAGGTGAAGAGACTATGACTTTAGAAGATGTCTATGAACCCTATCTGTTACAAATTGGCTTCATCAATAGGACACCACGAGGTCGAGTCGTTACAGAAAAAGCTTATGAACATCTTCATATGCTACACGAAGATGCGTTATTCTAAACACGACAAAGAATAAATGGGCCTTGCATTAGTGTTTTAAGTGGCCTACTGCGCCTCGATGTAAAGGTCGATGTCCTCCACGATATAATTGGCTCCTGTGGTGTGAAGAGCCTCATAGCAGGAATAAACGTAGTCCCACACGTTGTAATTGGTAAAAAGCGTTGCCACTTCCTTGCCGGTTAGCTGTTTGGCATTTTTATAGGTTTCTACACAATAAATGAGAAAATCTCCTCGCTTAGTCATATTCATGTTTCTTCTGGCATCGCAAAGCTACTTGTCCTTTTTTCTTCATCATACATATTGTATAGAGTAAGGGGACTGAAATGCCACAGTTTTGTGTCTTCTTGTTCTAAAAGGGAGTAAACATCGGATTCATAAAATTCCCTGGAGGCTGTTATCTCATCTACAGAGTCGTTCTCACAAATTAGATTGATAACCTGTGGAACTATTAAAGTCAAAATCGCTTCAAACTTTTTATCTGCCATCAAAATTCCTCCTTTGGAATGGTGCCGATAAATTGGAGATAGGAAAGAGCCTTGTCCGTTTTTAGCACCAGCTGATTATATAGCTTCTTTATTTTAAGCTGTTCTAGTGTCTGTTTCTTGGTTAGAACACCAGAAGTATAGAGCGCAAAGGTGCGGTACACATCATCGTTGGCAACTGGCCCAAAGATAAAATCATATGCTCCACCCTCATATTTGCCAGAACGGTTGTCTGATACGAAATTTAGCCACGCTTCTGTCGGTTCATCAAAACGCAGGATAGAGCATTCGGAAAACGCAATATTTTCGTCAATCTCATAAACGCTGACAGTACTTTGCCCACTTTTCCTTCGTTTTGTCACTTTATCGGCAAAGTTCATCGCCTGACCTTCATTGGTCGTGGTATAAAAACCGAATCCAAAATCCAAAAAACGATTTTGCACAATCAGTTTCGGTTTTGATACGACGACGTTGCTGCCATGATATAAAATCATAATCGCTCCTCCAATGGCTTCGCTGCAACTCCAAGTTCATCTTTCGATGTTAGGTTGATATTGAAATAGACTTTTATCTAGTTGCTGTCTGAACTTTTTAGTCTTTTATCGTAGTAATCTTTGATGGCGTCAAAGGTCACATCTGACAGGTCATGCTCAACTAGACAAGCATCGTGATAAGCCGTCTCTTTATCAATGCCTAAACTCATAAAGATGTGGGCTAGAGTCTCATGGCGCTCATAAGTCTTTAAAGCTTCATCTAGACCTTTTTTTGTCAGGGAGATGATGTTGTTGGTGACGGTGAGATAACCCTCTTCTGCTAACTTCTTAATGGCGACAGAGACAGTTGGTCTTTTGAAGTCAAAGTATTCGCAGATATCAATGGCTCTGACATTGGGATTTTTTAGTGATATAACATAGATTGCTTCTAAATAATTTTGTGTTGTTTCTAATGTGCTCATACCTGTATTTTACAATACTGCTGATTATCATTCCAGCGAAAGACCTAAAAGAAAAGCACAGGGGCACTGTGCTTTACTCAGACGATGTGTTTTCTTGTAGTGTCAGTTCTACTTCAATCTCTTGATTGTTTCGAATGATGGTCAGCGTTATTGTATCACCAACCGAGTACTGATTGAGATAATAGCTTAGCTCGGTATAAGAACTAATTGAGTAACCATCAAGACCGACGATGCGATCGTACATCTGTAGACCAGCAGCTTCGGCGGCTGAGCCTTCTGTGATACCTGTGATGTAGACACCAGCTTCAAAACCGTTGATGTCCTCAGACAGCTCGGTTATTGTGACACCCATAGTGGCTCTATTTTTGACATAGCCATTGTCGATGAGCTCATCAACAATGGTTTTGACCGTGTTACTTGGAATGGCATAGCCTAGACCCTCAACCGATGTTTCCGAGTTTATTGAAGAAGAGGTCTTGGCATTGACGATGCCAATTAGTTCGCCATTGATATCGAAGAGGCCGCCACCAGAGTTACCACTATTAATCTCAGCGTTAGTTTGTAGTAAGACCATAGTTTCGTTATTGATGGTGACTGTCTTATCAGTAGCTGAGATGATGCCATTGGTGACTGATATACCAGTACCTAAGGCATTACCGATGGCGATACAATCATCACCAACCTCTACTAGACTACTATCGGCGAAAGTTGCATATGTTAGGCCACTTGCCTCAATCTTAATAACGGCGATATCAGACTTAGAGTCACTACCTATAAGAGTTGCTTCATACTCATCATCACTGATATAGACATAAACGGTAGTGGCATCCTCAATGACATGAGTATTAGTGACGATATAACCATCTTCACTGATGATGACACCAGAGCCAAGAGATGTTGAAGTCTCGCTAGAGAAGAAAGAACTGGTTACGGTCTCGGCTTGGATACGGACAACGGTATCATAAGCTGTTTGGACGGCTGTCTTTAAATCTGATGACTTGACAGTCGTCTCACCAACACTAACTAGACTACTGCTAGATGAAGAGCTGGAGACTGTTGTAGATTGTTTACTATATATCTCATTACCGAAGTAGACACCAAAGCCAGAACCTAGTAAGGCTACTAGAAATACAATACAAAGTTTCTTAATGGTAAGTTTCATATATTTATCACCTCCATTATCTGAACTTACAGCGTCATTATAGTAAAAGCACGATTTAAATAGGGTGATCTTAAACTGCCTTTAAACTATCGATAATGCTTAGGGCTGTCTTGATACCATCAAGAGCACTAGACATTATCCCACCAGCATACCCAGCCCCCTCCCCAACAGGCCATAATCCTTTATGGGAAATAGACTCACGTCTTTCATTCCTTTTGATGCGGATGGGACTGCTTGATTTGGTCTCTGGACCTACGATGATGCCCTTATCGATAAAGTCGGGTATTTGTCTATCAAAGGCATAAAAGGCTTCTTTTATGGGCTCGGTGATTAGCTTAGGATAGAAGCTATTAAAGTCGCACAAGACAGTACCTAGACTATAGGTACTTTGAAATATCAGCTCACTAATATCGCCCTTTAAAAAGTCGGCGATGTTTTGGGCGGGAGCTTTATATGAATGCGATAGTTCATAGGCTTTACGCTCATAATCTTCGATATACTCGATACCAGAAAAGAGGTCTTCGCCCATATCGGAAGTTTTGATTTGACATAAGATGGCACTATTGGCATAAAGCCCAGACCTATCACCATTAGACATGCCATTGGTGACGATGGTAAAGGGCTTAGCGCTACTAGCTATGACATAGCCACCGGGGCACATGCAGAAACTATAAACGCCGCGCTTTCCCTTATAACGCAAGAAGTATTCGGCAGGCTCCTTTATGTCGTGACCATGGTATTGACGCTCGTCGATGAGGGCTTGTGGATGCTCGACCCTAAAGCCAATAGCGAGGTCTTTTCTCTCCATGTATACACCTCTATCCCTTAGCATTCCGAAGGTATCGGTGGCACTATGACCGATGGCTAAGATTATGGTATCGGAATAGTAAGTGTCTTTATCCGTCTTAATGCCGATAACCCTATCATTATCCGTGATGATATCAATCATCGCCTCTTCAAAGTGATATTCAGCCCCCTTTTCTATTAGGTCTTCACGCAGTCTTTTGACGATGGGTATGATGTGGTCGCTGCCTATATGGGGATGGCTTGAAGTTTTTATTGCAGGGTCAGCTCCATAGTAGCAGAACTTATCGGTGATGTATTCGATATAGGGGTCTTTGATACGGGTCATGAGCTTGGCATCAGAGAAGGTACCAGCCCCACCCTCGCCAAACTGGACGTTGGTGTTGGAATCTAGCTTAGACTCTTTTAAGAAGGTGTTTACTGTCTTTGTGCGCTTTGATACCTCTTGTCCTCTTTCAAAGATAAGGGGTTTTAGTCCTGCCTCTACTAGCACCACCCCCGCAAACAAGCCACCCGGCCCCGTTCCTACTATGATGGGTCTTTTATCGGTCTTACACTTAGGTATGGGTGCATAGGGCTCATAGGTTCTAAGACCTTTGACCTTTGTCTCATCTTTTAAGACTAGCTTTAGTCTATACACTTCAAAAAGGTCTTTGTGACGGGCATCAATGGCTCTTTTATCGATGATTACTTCTAAAAGGTCGCTAGAGGCTATTCTCAACATCCTTTCGACCTTTTTTTTGATATGCTTCATATCAGCACCATAGGGCACTCTTACTTCATCTAGTATCAGCACGAGCTCATTATACTGAGTTTGTCACTCACCGCCAAATATGGCATAATTTTGCCATGACGAAGAAGCCTTTTAAGAGGGTCTCACTGCGCTATGCGAAGAGTCAGTTTACGACAGTGGGTCTAGTCCTCATCGTCTACATATTATTAGTATCTTACCTCCCGCGATGTTTAGTCATGTTGTATCAGAGTAATGGAACGAAAAGTACCTTGCCGATACTTATCGATGGACTAGAAGTCGTGGGTATTACTTGTGCCTGTGTGGTCGTGGGCACTATCTTACCTTTTGCCTTACTTAGGTCGGCCTTTAAAATTAAGTTTAAAGATATATGGCGACGTAGTGATTTTAGACCTATCGACATACTGATATATGGGGTTGTCATTATTGCCCTTGGCTCAGCGGCGGTCTTTCTCATGTCGTTACTTAACACCTATATACCAGTTGGCGAGAACGCCTATATCGGTGTCATGATGGATGTAAGCTCTTATATAAAGACACCACTTTTTGCCATATTGTATTGTCTGTTACTGCCTATTATTGAGGAAGTGGCTTTAAGAGGGGTGCTATTAAGAGCTTTAGGTGTCTATGGCAATCGCTTTGCGACTTTTACGACAGCTTTTTTGTATGCCATGTTGCAATCGAGTTTTGGCGCGATGATACCAGCATTCTTGCTGGCGATATTTCTTACTAATATGACGCTGCGCTTTCGTAGTGTCATCCCCGCTATCATTACGCACATCATCTTCAATGTCTTTATCTATGGCTTCCAGTTTATACCAGTAGGGGTCTTGTCTTATGCGATGATTGCTATATTTGTTTTTTATATACTAGCTATTCTTTTTATTCTCAGTCATAACTACATCTTTGTCCGTATCCGAAAGTCTTCTGATCAGCACTTTGTGGCCTCCATATTCTTTAGTCGGGCAACCGTCATCTTAGCCATCTTTTTAAGCATTGGTATCATCGTCTTATCCAATATGTAGACCCAGCAATACTCTTGCCATTTGCCTTTTGATAATTACAATATACTCATGGAATCCAAAGAGTATAGAACGGGAATTGATATCGGATCGACGACAGTAAAGGTCGTCATTATCGATGAAGATGATAATATCATCTATGCTCGTTATGAGCGGCATCTTGCTGATATTCAAGGAGTCTTAGCTAAGATATTTGCGGAAGCTAAAAAGGAGCTTGGTGATTTAATATTACTCCCAGTAATGACGGGCTCTGGTGGTCTTTCTTTAGCCGAGGCCTCAGCTATTCCTTTTATTCAAGAAGTTGTAGCGGTATCCAAGGCCATAAAGAAGCGAGCACCAGAGACTGATGTCGCGATAGAGCTTGGTGGCGAAGATGCCAAGATTGTTTACTTTGAGGGCAAGAGTGTCGAACAACGTATGAATGGTATCTGTGCTGGTGGTACAGGCTCCTTCATCGACCAGATGGCCGCCCTTTTACAAACGGACGCTGAAGGTTTAAATGAATACGCCAAAGACTATAAAGAGATATACCCCATTGCCGCCCGCTGTGGCGTCTTTGCCAAGTCTGACATTCAACCTCTTATAAATGATGGGGCATCTAAGGCCGATCTCAGTGCTTCAATCTTTCAAGCAGTGGTAAGTCAGACGATATCAGGCCTTGCCTGTGGTAGGCCCATAAGAGGCAAGGTACTATACCTTGGTGGCCCTTTGCACTATTTAAGTGAGCTTAGGGCAACATTTGATAGAACGCTAGTAGCATGCGAAGGAAAGATACCTGAAGACTCTCATCTTTTTGCCGCACTGGGTTGTGCCTTAAGTGGTGAATATGACAAGGCTTATAGCTTAGCGGAATTACATGACAAATTCACTCGCAACATCAAAGTACATAGTGAAACTGATAGATTAGATGCCTTATTTGAAACCGAGGCCGACTATGAGCGTTTTCTAAAAAGGCAGAGTCACTACCAAGTGAAAAAAGGCAGTCTAAAGGGTTTTAAGGGACGGGCTTATCTTGGTATCGATGCGGGCTCAACTACCACTAAGTTAGCCCTCATTGATGATGCCGGAAGATTACTGTATTCTTTTTATGCTTCAAACGACGGCGATCCCCTAAAAATCACCAAGAAGGCCATGGCCGAGATAAGGGGGCAGTTAGAACCTGAAGCCGAGATTGTCTATAGTTGTGTTACGGGCTATGGCGAGGCACTTTTAAAGAGTGCTTATAAAATTGATGAGGGAGAAGTAGAGACCGTTGCCCACCAATATGCTGCTTCATTCTTTGAACCGGATGTCGACTGTATCTTAGACATCGGTGGCCAAGACATGAAGTACATCCGTATTCGTGATGGGGTCGTCGACAAGGTCGTCTTGAATGAGGCTTGTTCGTCAGGTTGTGGCTCATTCATTGAAAACTTTGCCAATTCTTTGGGTTATACGGCATCAGAGTTTGCTAAGTTAGCCATAAAGTCTAAAGCACCTATGGATTTAGGTAGTCGTTGTACCGTCTTTATGAATAGCCGTGTCAAACAAGCCCAGAAAGAGGGTTGTCCGGTTGAAGATATCTCCTCGGGTCTTGCCTATTCGGTTATAAAGAATGCCCTTTATAAGGTCATCAAGATTACGGATAAAAAGGAGATGGGTGAGCACATTGTCGTACAAGGTGGCACCTTCCACAATGATGCTGTCCTAAGAGCTTTTGAGCTAATTATGGATACTGAGGTCATTAGACCTGACATCGCTGGTATCATGGGGGCCTTTGGTGCAGCCCTAATCGCTAAAGAGCGCTATACACCGGCCTTGGCGACAACACTTTTAAGCTTTGAAGACATCGCTAACTTTGACTACTACAGCACGATAGCAATTTGTCAGCGCTGTACCAATAGATGCCGTCTTACTGTTAACCACTTTGAAGGGGGTAAGCGTACCTTTATTACCGGCAATCGTTGTGAAAAGGGTCTAGGAAAAGTCAAAAAGGATAGTGAACTGCCCGACCTCTTCGCCTTTAAAAACAAGGTACTCTTTGATAGAAAATCACTGAGCGAAGAAGAAGCTACTAGAGGAACAGTTGGCATACCTCGTGTTTTAAACATGTATGAAAACTATCCCTTCTGGCATTGTTTCTTTACGACTTTGGGTTATAGGGTTGTTCTATCACCATCCTCATCAAGAACTATATATGAGCTAGGTATAGAGTCCATACCTAGTGAATCTGAGTGTTATCCTGCCAAACTTGTCCACGGGCATGTCATGTGGCTATATAAACAAGGCATCGACTTTATCTTTTATCCTTGTGTTCCCTATGAGCGCAAAGAGTTTGCCGATGCCCAGAATAACTACAACTGCCCCATCGTCACTTCCTATGCCGAAAACATCAAAAACAACATCGAGGAACTCCGACACATCCGCTTTATGTCGCCTTTCTTATCTTTAGAAGACCCGCACAAGATATATGAGGGTGTTGCAAAGGAATTCAGTGATATACCAAAGAAAGAGCTCATCGCGGCGATTGATGCGGCTTGGCTTGAGCTCTATAAGGCTAGACTTGCAGTAAAAGATGAAGGAAAGCGTGTTTTAGCTTGGATGCGCCAACACAAAAAACGGGGCATCGTCTTAGCTGGTCGACCCTATCACATCGACCCCGAGATTAATCATGGCATACCGGAACTCATCAATTCCTATGGCTTAGTCGTCTTGAGTGAGGATGCCGTTAGTGATTTAGCTGATATCGATGGTAACTTAAAGGCGGTTGACCAATGGATGTATCATTCAAGACTATATCGAGCAGCGGCCTATGTAGCTAAGTCGGATGACTTAGATTTGATTCAACTTAACTCCTTTGGCTGTGGTCTTGATGCCGTTACAACAGATCAAGTTAATGACATTCTAACGGATAAGGATAAGATATATACCTGTCTAAAGATTGATGAGGTCAATAACTTAGGGGCCACGAAAATACGTATTAGGTCTTTACTAGCCGCTAATAAAAAGCGGACAAATTGTGCTAAAGAGCCCATTGATGAGTCCTTTTTAAAACAGGATAGAGTCATCTTCACTAAGGATATGCGCAAAGGCTATACCATCCTCTGCCCGCAAATGTCACCAATTCACTTCGATTTAGTCGAGACAGCTTGTAAGACTGCTGGCTATAATCTTGTCGTCATCGGTGATGGTGATGAGAAAGAAGCCGTCGAAATGGGTCTTCGTTATGTCAATAACGATGCCTGTTATCCATCGATTATTGTCGTTGGCCAGATTATGCAGGCTATAAACAGTGGCCAATACGATACCGATAAACTGGCTGTCATTATCACGCAGACTGGTGGTGGGTGTCGCGCATCTAACTACATTGGCTTTATAAGAAGAGCCTTATATAAGGCTGGTCTAAAACACATACCCGTCATCTCGGTAAACATGTCAAAACTTGAGTCCAATCCCGGCTTCAAGATATCGCTAGACCTTGTGATACGTGGTATCTATGCCGTCCTTATTGGTGACCTCTTTTTAAGACTTACTACTAGAATGCGCCCCTATGAGATAAATGAGGGTGATACTGATGCCTTGTATAGACGCTATGACGCAGAGGCCAAGACCTTTTTAGCTTCTAAACGACCAACGATGAGAGCCTTTAAGGAACTAGTAGAGCGCATTGTGAGTGACTTCGATGCGATTGCGATAAGGGAAAAGCGTAAGCCCAGAGTTGGCGTAGTTGGTGAGATTTTAGTCAAGTTTTCACCGGCTGCCAATAATCACGTTGTCGAGGTCTTGGAGAAAGAAGGAGCTGAGGCGGTCGTACCTGACCTCATTGACTTTTTGTATTACTGCTTCTATAACACTAACTTCAAGGCGGAACACTTAGGCGCTAAGGGCTCGGTAGCCCGTCTTGCCAATATCGCCATGAAGCTTATGGACAAGTTCCGTTTAGTCGTCGTCAGTCCACTAAAGAAGTCTAAGCACTTTAATCCACCAAGTAAGATAGAAGAGCTGGCGGATATGGCCAAAGACATCGTCTCTTTAGGCAACCAAACTGGTGAAGGCTGGTTTTTGACAGGTGAAATGCTAGAGCTAATTCATGATGGTTGTACGAATATCGTCTGTACACAACCCTTTGGTTGCCTGCCTAATCACATCGTTGGCAAGGGTGTCATGAAGAAACTAAGAGAACTATACCCTGAGGCCAACCTTGTCGCCATTGACTATGACAGTGGAGCTGCTGAAGTAAATCAGCTAAATCGCTTGAAATTAATGTTGGCGATGGCTAAAGAGAACTTAAGCACGGAGGCAAAATAGTGTATACTTAGCCACAAAAGGAGGCTAGCTATGAACTTTGTCTTTATTTCCCCGAATTTTCCGGTTGACTATTATCATTTCTGCACGTCTTTAAAAAGCTGTGGTGTGCGTGTTTTGGGTGTTGGTGATGCACCATATGATGAACTTCGAAGCGAATTAAAAGAAGCTCTGCAAGAATACTATCGTGTTGACAGTCTAGAAGACTATGAAGCTGTCAAGGGTGCCGTTAAGTTTTTTGAAGATAAATACGGTCATATCAATTGGCTAGAGTCCAACAATGAATACTGGCTGATGCAGGATGCCAAGTTGCGCGATGAGTTTGGCATTACTACGGGTATCACTACTGACAAGATTGACTTCATTAAATATAAGTCTGTCATGAAGAGTCTTTATGAGAAGGCTGGGGTCAAAGTAGCTAGATATCATATAGTCGAAGACTATGATGATTGTAAGGCCTTCATCGATAAGGTTGGCTATCCTGTCGTTGTCAAACCTGATAGCGGTGTCGGAGCGAGCTTTACTCGTCGCCTTGATAACGACGAAGAGCTCAAGGCCTTTATCGCTAATAAACCTGATGTCAAAATGATTATGGAAGAGTTTGTCAATGGTGACTTAGTCTCTTATGATGGTATCGCTAATTCTAAAAGAGAGGTCATCTATGAGACAGCCCATGTCTATCCCAGACAAATAATGGACATCGTTAACGATGAACTGGATTGTTTCTATTGGTCGATTAAAGATATACCAAGTGACTTAAGGGATGCTGGAAAAAGGGTTGTCAGTACCTTTCCTACGAGCAGTCGTTGTTTTCACTTGGAGTTTTTCATCCTCAAAGAGGATAAAGAGGGACTCGGAAAAAAAGGTGACATCATTGGTTTAGAAGTAAATATGCGCACACCTGGTGGAGTGACGCCTGATATGATGAACTTTGCCAGCGACATAAACATCTTTGACATCTATGCCGATATGGTCACCAAAGATAATACCGATATTGACTCTAGTCACAAGAAGTATCACTGTGTCTATGCGGCACGTCGTGATAGTCACTCTTATCGTGTACCACTTGATGAGGTGCGCAGGATTTATGCTCAAGACATCGTCATGGCCTTTACTAATCCTAAAACGATAGCTGATGCCATGGCCGACCAAGCAACCGTAGCGCGTTTTTTAGAAAAGGAAGACATCTGGCCCTTTGTCAATGCTGTTGTGGAGGGACACAAGTAATGGAAGTACTCTACATGAAGGAGTATTCCTATAACTTGGGACGCGACATGGAGTATAAGGTGTACGGTGATGGGGGAAGACCCATCATCGTCTTTCCCGCCCAAGATGGAAGGTTTTTTGACTATGAAAACTTCGGTATGGTCGATGCCTTAGCTAACTATATAGATAGCGGTGCTATTCAACTATTCTGTGTCGACAGTATCGATATTGAGACTTGGTCAGCTCATGGTAATGAGTCAGATAGGATAGGTCGCCATGAGGCTTGGGTCAACTATATAAAAGATGAGCTATTAAAAAGGGTTTATGACTTTAATCTCTTTGGTGGCTTGCCTTATCTTACGGGTTGTTCCATGGGGGCGAGCCATGCCTTAAACTTATATCTTCGCTATCCCGAATCCTTTGCAGGCTGTATTGCCCTAAGTGGCGTTTATCATGCCTCATACTTCTTTCCAAACTATAATGACACACGCATCTATTACAACTCACCGACCGATTACTTACCTGGTATGAGTGATAGCCATCCCCATGTGGCTAAGTATCGGCAAGGTGACATCATTGTCTGTGTAGGCAGGGGTTCTTGGGAAACGGAATCTTTAATCGACACCGCCATCATTCAAGAGCAGTTTAACCGCCTAGGTGTACCGGCTTGGGTTGATTATTGGGGCGAAGATGTCGCTCATGATTGGCCATGGTGGCGAAGACAGATTGCTTACTTTGTTGGGAAACTATTGGAGAAAAATCAATGATAATAAAGGACGAGGTCTATATAGAACCCTTTGAAGATACTCGAACCTTACACATCTACATCCCCGATGACCTACAAGAGGGTGAAAGATGTCCTGTTATATACATGTTTGATGGGCACAACCTCTTTTATGATGAGGATGCCACTTATGGGACATCCTGGGGTCTTAAAGACATTTTTGATAGTTATGGGCTACATGTCATTATCGTTGGTCTAGAGTGTAATCATAGTGGCAATGAGCGCCTCAATGAGTTTTCGCCATATGACTTTGAAGATGGTACTTTTGGTACTGTTACAGGTCGCGGGCAAGAGTTATTTTATTGGATGATAGAAGACTTGAAGCCTTATATAGATGAGCATTATCCAACTTTATGGGAAAGAGAGCACACCGCTATCGGTGGTTCTTCAATGGGTGGACTAATGGCCCTATATGGCATCATCAAACACAATGACATCTACTCTAAGGCCATCGTCGTCTCACCTCATATCTACCATGTGATAAGGGATGTCCTGCGTGATATAAAAAGGTATTCGCTTGATTGGCAGACTAAAATATATCTATCTTATGGTTCTAATGAGGCTAGAAATACCCGCCGTCTTATAACTTATACTGACCAAGTTATGAAGATACAGCGGGCTTTCGGAAGAAGTGCTGACCTCTATCTTCACATCTTTAGAGGACATGGCCACGATGAAGGCTCTTGGCGCGCTGAGGTCAAGTATTGGCTAAAAGACTTAGATTATCTTTAAATTAGTACGGAAGATCGCGATGGTCTTCCGTTTCTTCAAGAGCTAAGGTATCGAGG
>CAZXIB010000011.1:0-15973 GCA_964639815.1 uncultured Thomasclavelia sp.
GGGCCTTGGGCTTTAGCTTTGTTACTTTGCTCAATAATACTGAGCGCATACCCATTAATTTATCGCCATTATTCGTCAGTCTGTTTGCCTTTTGTTTTGCAGTGACAATTGGTGTCTTTTGGGAGTTTTACGAGTATGCCTTTGATGGTTTACTTGGTCTAAATATGCAGAAGTTCATGTTGGAGGATGGGACACAGCTCGTTGGAAGACTCGCTTTAGAGGATACTATGCAAGATTTGTTTGTTGACGCGATAGGTGCTGGCATCATCACTGCCATAGGTGGCATCTCTATGCGCTATGGTGATAAGTTTATCAGCATGTTCCATTTTAGACGATTGGATAAGAAGGGAAAGACAGATGCGGATATACAACACTAAGACACTTAAGATAGAAGAATTCATCCCCATAAAAGAAGGGGAGGTAAAGATGTATGTCTGTGGACCGACAGTCTATAGTGACATCCATATAGGAAATGCTAGGCCCATCGTAGTATTCGATACATTACGACGGGTCTTTGAGGCTTTGGGATATAAGGTCTACTACGTCTCTAACTACACGGATGTCGATGATAAAATCATCAAAGCCGCCAAAGAGAAAGAAATCAGTGAGTTAGAATTAGCTGATGAAATGATAAGTCGCGTAAAAGCGATAAGAAAACTACTCAATACGGAAAATTTATATAAGACACCCCGAGTTACCGAGACCATGGAAGACATCATCAATTTTATCGATGAGCTAGTCATGAGTGGTCATGCCTATGTCGTCGATGGTGATGTTTTTTTCAGGACTAGTGGTATTGATGATTATGGTTCGCTGTCTAATCAAGTATTAGAGGATTTATGGGCCGGCGCCAGAATAGAAGAAAACGACAAAAAGGAGTCACCACTAGACTTCGTGCTTTGGAAAAAGACGGAAGAAGGTATAAAGTGGCAAAGTCGTTATTCTTTAGGAAGGCCAGGCTGGCATACCGAATGCGTCGTCATGATAAATAAGGAGTTAGGACGAAATATCGACATTCATGGTGGTGGTAAGGATTTAAAGTTTCCCCATCACGAAAATGAGCGCGCCCAAGCTAAAGCCCTTTTTAATACAGGCCTAGCTAACTATTGGATGCACAATGGCATGATTGATATGGAAGGTGTCAAGATGAGTAAGTCCCTTGGTAATATCATGAGTGCTAAAGACGTCTTAGCTAGCTATAATCCGATGGTCGTTAGATGGTTATTATTAAGCGCCCACTATCGCGCTGACCTCAATATCTCTGATGAAGTGATTAAAAATAGTGTTACTGAACTAAATAAGGTGACATCGGCCCTCAAACAAGCCCAACTAAAGTTAGCTTTAGCTGAAGTAGAGACAACTAACGATGACGAGCTCTATGACAAATTCTTAGAAGAGATGAGTGATGATCTCAATACACCTAATGCCTATAGTGTTATCTTTGAGGCTGTCAAAGCCCTTAATAGTGCTATCCGTACTAAAGATATAGATATCACTAAGATCGCAAGCCTTACTGGTGCTATCGAGAAGATGTTAGATGTCTTGGGTATCCGCTATGAGCATTTAGTGCTGACAAGTGAAGATAGAGAGACATACGAAACTTGGATGAGCGCCAAGACAAACAAGGACTTTGAAAAGGCCGATGAGCTTAGAGATATTCTCATTAAAAGGGGCATCCTTTGATACAGACGAATCTTTTAAATGGCACATCGCTGAGTTTTATCGGCGATGCTGTCTATAGTTTATACGTTAGAGAACACTGTCTTGCCCTAGGCATTAGACGGGCTGATGACCTACAAAAAAAGACGGTTGCCTATGTCAGCGCTAAGGGTCAGTGTGATGCCTATAATAAGTTAATGGAAGCGCAGTTTTTTACCGAAGATGAACTTGATATTTTCAAAAGAGGTCGAAATGCCATTGGTCATATACCCAAGAATGGTAACCTGCATGATTACAGTATTGCTAGTGGACTAGAGGCCATCTGTGGCTATCTATATCTAACGGATAAAAACCGCTTAGATGATTTATTTGGACAGATATTATGAGTATCATCTTTGGTAAGAATAGTGTCGCTGAGGCGATAAAAGCTAAGACAGTAAAGGAGCTATATGTCTTAGCTAACTCGCCTTATATCACTATCGCTAAAAAAGAGCGTATACCTTATAAGATTAAACGCAAAGAAGAGCTTGACCGCTTAGGCAATCATCAGGGTGTAGCAGCTGAAGTCTTAGACTACAAGACCTATGAATTAAAAGACATTATAAAGAAAGAAAAAGGTCTTATAGTTTTATTAGATGGCTTAGAGGATCCGCAAAACTTAGGTGCAATCGTCAGGACGGCTGATTGTGCTGGGGTTGATGGTATCGTCATCCGTAAAGATCGCAGTGTCCACGTCACTTCGACAGTCGCCAAAGTGGCTAGTGGTGCCCTTGAATACGTCAAGATTGTAGAAGTCACTAATCTCACTGATGCAATAGAGAAGCTTAAAGCAGGTGGCTATTGGATTGTCGGTACTGATGTCAGTGCTGATAGTAATTATCTTGACCTTGACTACGACATGAATACCGTCATTGTCATGGGTTCAGAGGGGAAAGGTGTATCACGACTAGTTAAGAAGTCTTGTGACTTCCTTGTCAAGATTCCTATGTTTGGTCATGTGGATTCATTAAATGCCTCGGTGGCTACTGCCATTATGGTCTATGGCGTTATTGCAAAACGCAGCGGAAGATGTTGATTTGCAATCTATAAGTCTCTGAATGTTTTTAAGCTAGATAGATGTCTCTAATAAAGAAAGTCTTTTTCTAAGCTTTACTGAGATAGGATATAATACTAGCTATGCGACATCTTAAGGGAGAAGTTATCCTCTTTATTGCTGCTCTTATCTGGGGCATTGCCTTTGTCTTTCAAAGTACAGCGGCTGATGTGCTTGGCCCGCTTACCTTTGGTGCTTGTCGTTTCTTATTAGGAGCGTTATCTTTGTTGCCCTTACTTAAGGCAGGGCGCCACAACCTCAAAGACAAAAAGGCTATAAGGTGTGGGGCATTACTAGGAGTCGTCATCTTTATTGGTTCAACACTACAACAGTACGCCATGGCTTTTACTACTTCTGGCAAGGCTGGTTTTATAACATCGCTCTATATGATATTTGTACCTATTATGGGTTATATCTTCTTTCGTTATCGCACAACCAAAAACGTCATCATCGCCCTTATCTTAGCGACAGTAGGTCTATATCTCATCAATGGCGCTAGCTTATCTTTTGGTCTAAGTGATTTGGCACTACTAGTAAGTGCTCTTTTCTTTGCCCTACACATCATCTTGGTTGATAAGTATGCAGGAGGACTTGACTCTTTAGTCATTTCCTTTATCCAGTATCTCACCTGTGGAGCTGTAGCTATGTTGTCGGCTGTTATTTTTGAAGGGATAGATGTGGGAGCCATTAAAGCTTGTCTTCCTTCAATTCTCTATACAGGCATCTTATCGACAGGTGTGGCCTATACCCTACAAATCATAGGCCAAAAGAACACTGACCCATCTGTCGCTTCCATCATCTTATCTTTAGAGTCGGTCATATCGGCCATTGGCGGTTTCTTTATCTTAAATGAGACACTTACTGTCGTTGAGATGGTTGGTTGTTTACTCATGTTTATAGCGGTGCTATTAGCCCAAAGGAGGTCAAAAGATGCGTGATTTAAATGAATGTCGAGCTAGTCTCAATGATATTGATGCCAAGCTAAAAGGGCTCTTTTTAGAGCGTATGGCCGTTGTAGAAGAGGTTAAAGTCTATAAGAAGGCTAATGGTCTAGCCACCTATGACCCGTCACGGGAAAAGGCTATGAAGCAACGTCTTCTAGCTGATGTTGATGCTAAGTTCAAGGCTTACTACGAAGAGTTACTCGATACCATTCTTAAGGTATCCAAAGACTATCAAGACGCATAAAGGGATGCGTCCCTTTTATTAAGCTCGTTTTAGTGATTTAAAGGCTTCGTCAATCTTAGAATCATCACCCTTTAGTAGGGCCTCTTTGACACAGCCCTTGAAGTGCTCTTCCATAATCATGGTACTGACTTTGGCTAGTATGGCTCTAGTGGCATTGATTTGGTCGTTTATATCGATGCAGTATCTATCCTCATCAATCATTTTGATGATGCCTTCAATTTGACCCTTGGCGATGTTTAGATTACGTTTTATCTTAGACTTATCAGCCTTCATATGCAATAGAAGTTACAGAGTAACCAGCCTCACTAATAGCCGACTTGATGGTTTCTTCATCAATAGAACCGGTGATGACAGCCTTCTTATCAGTTAGTGATACTTCAGCAATTACACCATGTTTTTCTAGGGCATCTTTGACGTGTTTTACACAGTGCTCACACATCATACCATCGACATTCACAACTATCTTAGACATTCTTTCCTCCTTGACCATAGACTCGGTCTTTTTATGTATACTTTTAATGCGTAGGGCATTTGATAAAACTATTATAGATGAAAGGGACATGGAAAAGGCACTAATCATCGGATTAAGGCTGAGGCCAAAGGCGTTATAGAAGGCACCGGCGGCTACGGGTATGAAGATGCTGTTATAGAAGAGGGCCCAGAAGAGATTCTGCTTGATAATGCGCATGGTCTTGGCGGATAGTTCTATCATGAAACCTATGTCTGATAGATCGTTTTTCATTAGAATGATGTCACTAGACTCATAGGCGATGTCACTACCACTGCTTATCGCAAAGGATACATCGGCAGCCGATAAAGCGACTGCGTCATTTATACCATCGCCAACCATCGCGACTAGACCTCTCTCTTGCCACTTTTTGACGGCCTTATATTTATCTTCAGGATTAACTTCTGCTAAGATTTCATCAATACCGACTTTAGAGGCGATATTCTTAGCAATGACCTCATTATCACCAGTACACATGACGACATCGATCTGATGGCTTTTGAGGTCTTTTATGGCTTTGATGGACGATTCTTTAATGACATCAGCGACATAGACAACACCGAGTAGTTTCTTGTCTTCGGCCACCATGATATAAGAATGACGGTCAGCTATAGCCTTATCAATGAGGCTTTGGTCATAGACAACACCATAGTCATCCATAATCTTTTTATTGCCAGCCAAGCAAACCTTATCGCCACGGTGGGCTACGATACCCTTTGAGGATATCTCTTTGAAGTCATTAAAGGGCATAGCACTATCGGCATAGTGTTCCACAACAGCCATGGCGATGGGGTGCTTGGAGTTTCGCTCTAGTGCTACAAGTAAGGGAATAAAACCGTCATCTAAACTTATTTCCTTTATTATCTTAGGCTTATTCTCGGTTATCGTTCCTGTCTTATCAAGGATGACAGTATTTATGTCGTGAGCGACTTCAAGAACCTCCGGGTCTTTTATGAGGATGCCGTTTTTGGCACCTACGCCAGTCGCTACCATGATGGCGCTGGGCGTAGCTAAGCCCAAGGCACAGGGACAGGATATGACAAGAACGGAAAGGGCGAAGTTCATGGCCGTTTCAAAGCCGTTACCCAAGACATACCAAATAATGAAGGTGATGATAGATATAAGGATGACACCTGGCACAAAGAAGAAGGAAATTTTATCCGCAAAACGTTGGATAGGTATCTTCTTCATTGTCGCCTCCTTGGTAAGCTCAATTATCTTAGAGAGTGTCGAATCAGCATTTGTCTTAGTCACCTCTATCTCCAAAGTGCCATTAAGACATATCGTACCACCAATGACGGTCTGACCCTTAGACTTATGGATAGGCAAAGACTCACCTGTTATCATAGACTCGTCGATGTCAGCCTCACCATTAATGATGATGCCATCTTGCCCAATTGATTCACCGGCTTTGGTCTGGATGATGTCGCCAACCTTCAGCTCATCGATTTTAACGATGAAGGGATTACCATCCTTTAGTACTGTCACTTCCATAGGCCGCAGGGTAGCAAGTAGTCTTACAGCCCTTGTCGCCTTGTCTTTATTGATTGCCTCGATATACTTACCGATGGCCACGATGACAAGTATCATCGAACCCGTTTCAAAATAAAGGTGAAAACTGTGATTACCAGCGCTTATCTTAACCAGGGCATAGATGCTATAGAGGTAGGAAACAACACAGGACAGAGTAACTAAAGCGTCCATGTTAGGCGATAAGTGAATGATGGACTTAATACCACTTTTGAAGTAGTGGATGTTAAGGATGTAGATGATAGTCGCAACGATGAGTTGTAGATAGTTATTATAAGGAAGCTCAGGGAGGGCAAACATATGGCCCATGGCCATATACATGAGAATAATCATTAAGATGACCGAAATGATGAGTTTTAGTTTGCTGTAGTCGACAGTCTTCTTTTTTTCTAAGACCAGCTCATAACCCAAGCCATCAATTACCCGCTTTATGGCGTCTATAGAGGTCTTGGTCTCATCAAAGTCGACAAGCATATCGTTGTCAAGTAGATTAACCTGGCAAGTTATAACACCTTCCATCTTATTGACGTTTTTTTCAATAGTGTTTTTACACATGGCACAAGACATGCCTTTTATCTCATAGTCTTTTTTCATATACACCCCCCTTGGGTATCAACATTATAACATCATCTACCGACATTACAAGAAAGATGCTAGTATTACAGGCATGGACATCAAGGTAGTGAAGATGGGTATAAATGGCGAGGGCATTGGCTACTATAAGCGTAAGCCTGTCTTTATTGATGGGGCCATCATAGGCGAAGAAGTCAAGGCCAAGATAACAGAAGACCACGGTCGTTATATGAGGGCGAAACTCATCTCCGTCAATAAGGTATCACCAGATAGAGTACGTCCGCGATGTATCCACTATGAAGACTGTGGTGCATGTCAAGTTATGCATATGCGCTACGAGGCCCAACTTGCCATGAAACTAGCCAATCTCAAAGAAGCCTTATATAAGTACACTGATGTCGAGATTGACGATATTAAAATCATTAGGGCCGATAAAACTTTAGCTTATCGCAATACTGCCAAAACTCCCGTAAAGCTAGACAATAAAGGCAAATTATATGCCGGTCTATACAGGGCAAGTAGCGATAGACTCATCGATACTTCTAAGTGTTTAGTCCACCGACCTGAGATAGTCAGGACTATTAAGAATATCATCAATGTCTTAAACAAGTACAAGTATAAAAAGGTCTATGCCTTAGAGGTTAGAAGTTTAGGTGATAACCTACAAATCGTCATTGAGACAGCAGAAGACTTGAGCACTTCCTGCTTGTCCGACCTCAGCAAGATAGAAGGTCTTATAAGTCTAGCCACAACCGGCAAACGCCATCGTAATAGTACAAATGTCAAATATAAAAACCTGCTTGGCGATGGTCGCATAAGTTTTGAATGCCTAGGCCTTGACTTAGAAATCTCAGAGGGCGCCTTCTATCAAAGACATACGGAGCAAGCGGAGAAACTATATGGGTATGCCACGAGTTTTATAGATGAAAACGATAAATTAGTCTTTGAGGCCTATTGTGGCATTGGCGTGATGTCGTTACTCACAGCAAATAAAGTAAAGGAAGTGATTGGTGTCGAAATAGTGCCCTCAGCGATAAGAAATGCTAAGGCCAATGCCATCCGCAACAACATAACTAACACCAAATTTTATCAAGGTGATAGTGCTGAGGTATTAAAGAGAGTAGCACGTGAGCAAAAGATTGACGCCATCATCGCCGATCCTCCTCGAACCGGTCTTGATAAAGCAATGAAAGAAGGCATCATTAAGTCAAAGGCTAATAAATTCATCTATGTATCTTGCAATGAAGCGACCTTTGCCAAAGATTTAGCAGAACTTATTAAGTACTACGATATCAAGGACATTGTCGCGATAGACATGTTTCCTGAGACTTCGCATATAGAGATGGTGGCTCATTTAGTATTAAGGGACTGACTTGGCACGGATGATTTCTTCTACATCCCTGCCACAATAGAAAATTCTAATTACCATTACAAAATGATTTTCATCGTTAACTGCATAATAGACGAGAAAATTATCCACTGGAACACGCCGCATTCCCATGCTTTTCCATGGTTCCCAGTCGACAATACCGTAACGAGCCGGCATAAAATCTAACGACCTAATTTTCTTACGGATACGGTCTATCTGTCCGTTAGCTGCATCAGGAGCCTTTAGGTCTTGGGCGATATAAATGTAAATGCCACTTAGATCTTCTTCGGCTTCTGGTGAGTAATAAACGGAATAAGCATCATTCATATTCCAAATTTCTGCCTGAGCATCTCGTCTACTTCGTCTACAGTATAGGCTTTTCCAGTTTTTAGGGATTCCCAACCCTTCTTAAGTTCTTCGTCCAACTGCTCCTGAGTCATATTACTAATGGCAGTGGGCTTTCTGTCCGGAATTCGTAAGTCGAAAGGAATGCCTTTCGTCAAGACAATCTGGCTATAAAGCATCTGGATGGCGCTGGATGGAGTGATTCCAAGCTGAGCGAGGATTCCCTCCGCATTTTCTTTTAGGTTAGTATCAATGCGGGCATAGACCGCAGAAGTGTTAGCCATATTCATCACGCTCCTTTAACTGTACCATATCAGTATTTGTCTTTAAATGCAAGCAATTGCAAGCAATATCTATACCTTGAAAAGATACAATAGTGAAAATCGTTACATATCGTAAAAATACGGATTAAACCATATAGAAACTATCAGTCGAGTCATCTAAACTGGCAGTCGGTAGAGTGAAAGTGAAGGCAGTGGTATTATGCAATCATCAAATAAAAGGAGGAAAACGCTATGAAAAAACAAACTTTTGGAAACATGATTACAACCTTGCGCAAAGAGCGAGGAATGACACAACTCGAGCTCGCTGAAAAAATGGCTGTCACAGATAAAGCTGTTTCAAAATGGGAACGGGATTTATCTCTTCCAGATGTAAATTCAATTCCAAAACTTGCCGAGATTTTTGATGTTTCTGTTGATGAGCTTATGCAGGTACAAGCAGACACAAAAGAAAAATCAGATGAAAAAGTTTCGGAAATCATCAACATTGCCCTAAAAGGTATTGCACTGGCGATGGGTATAGCGGTTGTGGTTTTATCTTATATAGAAGAAATTGGAACCAATGAAGCTATCAGCATGTTAGCAATTGGGTTAGCTTGTTTGGCTATTTCACAGTTTTCGAAATAAGACTAAATATGAGTCAATCTGCAAATTCAGCGGTAGCGATTACCTCTTAAACTACTGCTATACGGTGTTGCATATAAGATTGACAGCTTACTTAAATTGAATCAGAATATTTTAGTAGAGAATGTTAGGCGAAAAGCTGAAACAACAAATTATAAGCTGCTTGCACGGTGGTTGAGTTCGAAGTTCAGATAATATGAGCTCCCATCATTTCTTTTATCGGAGGGTTAATGATGAAATATTTTGGTAAATATAGGGATACTGATGTTTATGTCTATACCGTTGAGAACGAATACCTAAAGATTGAAGTCATGAATCTTGGTGCTACTTTAGTCAAGTTTATCTATAAGCCTATAAACCGCAATGTTGTCTTAGGCTTCGATAGTGCTGAAGTGTACCTTGAAAATAGAGACGCCTGTATTGGCGCAACTATTGGTAGATGCGCTAATCGGATTAGTGGTGGGCACTTTTGTCTAGATGGATGCACTTATGAATTGACTAAAAATGACGGAAACAACACTCTGCATAGTGGTAACCACGGGGCTCACACCAAACTGTTCGCCGTTAGAGAGATAGAAAACGGCATGGAACTCTCCGCTTTATTAAAAGACGGGGAAGATGGTTTTCCTGGCAATTTGCAGATGCTAGTCCGCTATCGCTTAGATGGCCAAAATCTCGTATACGAAGTAGAGGGCACATCGGATAAGAAGACGATATTTGCTCCTACTAATCATAGTTATTTTAACTTAAGGGGAAAAGGTGATATCAAAGATGCCAAGGTCTATATTCCTTCGGAAAAGGTGAGTCTTCTGAATATTGAAGGAACTACTAGTGCGCAAGACATCGATGTCAGAGATACGGCTTTTGACTTCACAAGCTTTAAAAAGATTGGCGATGGTTTAGCTATGATGCATCCCAATATGTTTAGACCCAATGGTTATGACCATAATTACTGCTTTGAAGATACCGATGATACGCTTAGAGCTATTATGAAATATGGTGATTTGAAGCTAGAGATACGGTCGGATATGCCTAATGTGCATTTTTATACGGGCAATGGGCTATCGGCTACTAATGGGAATGATACTATATATAGTTCCTATGCCGGAGTCTGTTTTGAGTGCCAGTATCGGCCTGATGCCATAAACCACCCTGAATATATCTCGCCGGTTATAGAAAAAGATACTGTTATCAAACATTACATCTATTATCATCTATCGAGATTGTGATACAATCATTGTCATGATAATCACTGATTGTCAAGTATGCAAAAAAATGTATAATTTAAGTACAAGATGAGGGGTAGGTAAAGATGAGTCTAAATGATGAAATGTATGATGTTATCGACATCGATGAAGCCATAGCTCAAAAACAAGAGCTGATCGCTAGGGCTAAAGAACTTACAGAAGATGGAGCTACTGGCGATCTTTTAAAGGCTTGTACGCGTTTGCGTCGTAAATGGCGACGCATCCCATATTGGGAGTCGGCTTATGAGGATCAATTAGCTCAAGAGTTCGACGAACATATCAATGTCGTATATAGCCGTCGTCATTTAGTTATGCAGAATAATCTAGAGGCCAAAAAGGCCCTTATTACTGAGGTACAGAACCTAGAAGCTAGCAAGCCCGTCCGCATCATGGATGAGACTATGGAACGCTGGAAGGGAATTGGCAGTGCTGGTCGAGATGCTGATGAAGAACTTTGGCATGAGTTTACGACAGCTCGTCGCGCTTTCTTTGAGCGCAAGCGCACTTATTGGAACGAGATGAAGGATCACTTCGAAGAGGCTAAAGAGATTAAGCAGAAATTGATTGAAGATGCTAAGGCCATCGTCGCTAATGCCGATTATTATCATGACGGCGGGCGCTTTGACGAACTACTTACAGAGTGGAAAGCGGCTGGCTTTACTGGTGATAGAGAAGTTGAAGATGCTCTGTGGGAAGAGTTCTCGACTATTAGAAGACAGTACCATAAAGACCGTAGCGCCTTCTTTGGTGAAGTACATGCTAAGCGCAAGGAGGCTTACGCTATAAAGAAGCAGTTACTAGCAGATGCTAGAGCTATCCTTGAAAGTGGAGAGGTTTCTTACGAAAACACGCAGGCCATGCGTGACATTAGCCTAAAGTGGAAAGAAGCTGGTTCTTGCGGCAAAGATAAAGAAGACCGCCTTTGGAAGGAATATCGCGAGATAATGGATGGTTATTATGGTCGTTTGCGCGGTGTTCAAGAGGAGCGCCAGGCTCGCCATCAAGAGTACTTAGCCGACCGCAAAGCCAATATCCAGTCGCAAATTGCATCACAAAAGCGACAAATCGAACGTCTAAGACAAGAGGCTGCTGAGACACTCAGTGAAGCGATGGCCAATGAGATAGCAGACGAGATTGCTGATAAAGAGGATTACATCGCCGAGCTTGAAGAAGAGATTGCTAAGATTGATGATAAACAGTAGATGGAGAATTTCTCCATCTTATTTAAAGGGTTTCTATGAATAAAAACGTAAAAGATTTGACCTTGGCCGCGATGTTTTTGGCCTTAGGTATTATACTGCCGTTTTTCACAGGCCAGATTCAGCTAATTGGCACGATGCTACTACCTATGCATATACCAGTATTACTGTGCGGTCTTATCTGTGGTTGGAAATATGGTGGCATCATTGGTTTTATTACCCCAATATTACGTGGTGCTTTATTCGGCATGCCACCTTTCTATCCTACTGGCATTGCCATGGCTTTTGAGCTTATGACCTATGGCATTGTCATAGGTGTCTTATATAAGCTTTCGCCATGGAAGTGCGTTAAAGCACTATATAGGGCGCTTATTGGGGCTATGTTAATGGGGAGAGTCATCTGGGGTATTGTAATGATTTTATTATTAGGCTTTGGTAACTTCTCATGGCAAGCTTTTATAGCTGGCGCCTTTACAGGTTCTATACCCGGTATTATTCTACAACTTGCCTTGATACCAGCGGTAATGATCGCATTAGACAAGGTCGGTCTTGTCCGCTTTAGTAAAGTGAAGATGGCCAAAGACTGACAATACTCCTTAGGAGTGCTAAAGGGACTATCGAGAAACTAACGTTATATATGTCATAAAGAGCGGGAAGAAGATAAACCTTACCCGCTTTTTCACTGATGGACAAAATGTAGAATTCCATCTTTTCTGATGGCAGTTGTATTAAGAAAGGCATATATCTCTGTCGTATAACTTCTAATAACTAGCACAACGTCAATTTTTTGATAAATGATGGTGGCGAAGTTTTATAAAAGGAGTATAGTTTACTTAGAGATTACTGTGGCTATGGCGACAGTGAACTGTTTGAAAGGATGGAGGAGTAATATGACGTTTCCAAAAAATTTTTATTGGGGTGGCGCAACAGCCGCCAATCAAATTGAAGGCGCCTATAACGAGGGTGGTCGAGGACTAACTCTTAGTGATGTAACTACAGGCGGCTCTCACAAAGAAGGAAGAAAAAAGACCTACATCGATAGTGAAGGTCGTCCTTGTTTTAGTGATAAAGGAGGTTTTAAATTACCCGAGGGAGCCCATTACGCTATCTTAGATGGCTTCCATTATCCAAACCATGAAGCCGTTGACTTCTATCATCGCTATAAAGAGGATATTAAGTTGTTTGCGGAAATGGGTATGAAGATGTTTAGAATGTCGATATCCTGGTCACGCATATATCCCAATGGCATTGAAGAAAGTCCCAATGAAGAGGGTTTAAAGTTCTATCATGATGTATTCAATGAACTACATAAATATGGCATTGAACCTTTAGTAACTTTATGGCATTTTGACACACCTTTGTATCTTGTCGAGGAGTATGGTGATTGGAAGAACCGTGAGCTTATCGATTTATTTGTCAAATACGCTAAGACGGTCTTGGAAGAGTATAAGGATGATGTCAAGTATTGGTTAACTTTCAATGAGATTAATAATACGATTAATTTCATTGATCGTATTGAAAATGTCTGCGATGAAGACTATAGAGAAGCTTATCAGCATCTCCATAATCAATTTGTAGCTAGTGCTAAGGCAGTCATTGAAGGTAGGAAGATTAATCCAAACTTTGTCTTTGGTTGTATGATTTGCGGTATTACTTTCTATCCTTTGACGCCAGATCCCAAAGATATCTTATTCAACCGCCATCGTTGGGAAGAAGGTATCCTCTATTGTGGTGATGTTCAGTGCTTTGGTGAGTATCCAGCATATGTTAAAAGATTATGGGATAAACACAATGTCAAACTCGATATCACAGACGAAGACCTTAAAGTCTTAAAACAAGGCACCGTCGACATCTACACCTTCTCTTATTATATGTCGACTTGCGTATCAACGCATGGTGTTGAAACGGTAGGTGGCAATCAAGTAATAGGTGGCAAAAATCCTTATCTAGAATATTCTGATTGGGGTTGGGCCAAAGACCCCATGGGTTTACAGTATTACCTTGAGATGATTTATGATCGCTATAAAAGACCACTCATGGTAGTTGAGAATGGTCTTGGCGCTTATGATGAAGTCGTTGATGGCAAGATTCACGATGATTACCGCATTGATTATCTAAGAGATCATATCAAGGCGATGGGAGATGCCATCGAGAATGGAGTCGATGTCTTGGCTTATACAACTTGGGGATGTATTGATGTCGTCTCAGCTGGTACAGGCGAATTGCGCAAGCGCTATGGCTACATCTATGTCGATAAAGACGATGAGGGTAATGGAAACTTTGATCGCTTATTAAAAGATTCTTACTTCTGGTATAAAAAAGTCATTGCTTCAAACGGCGAAGACTTAGATTAAGAGGTGAAGTTCGCATCGTGTTTTCGATGTGATTTACACTTACAAAATTAGACCAATTAAAATGGGGTACATAACCACACCCCATTTTTGCTTATTGGTGAGTACGACACAAACTTCGTATCACTTGGGTGATAAAGAGTGTTTTATAATCCCAAGCATGGGTTCTGTCGCTGATTACCACTACGTTTAAGATAGTTTATTAGTAACAGGGTGACTTGTGCGATAGAATTGTAGAAGCGCATTTAGTGTTAAGAGGTGATAGCTTTGTTACAGGTGATTTTGTACTTTCTAATATGCTTAGTGGCAACGACAGTAGGTGGCATAAGTGGTGTCGGTGGGGGCGTGATTATCAAACCCGTGCTTGATGCCCTGTCTTCTATGGATGCTGCAACCATTAGTTTTCTTTCTGGTTGCACCGTACTAGCTATGACCTCTACAAGCTTGGTCTTCGCTAAAGCGGGGCCAGTCAAGATAGAAAAGAGACGAGCTACGTTACTTGCCATTGGTGCTTGTGTGGGCGGCTTGTTGGGCAAAGAACTCTTTGAAATTGTTCGTTCTAGTGGTAATGCGACCATCGACATAGCACAACAAGCGATGATGATACTGCTCACAGTCGCTGTTTTCGTCTATACGCTTGGTCGTGACAAGATTAAGACGAAGGATGTCGCAGGTGTCTTAGTCTGCCTATTGATTGGTCTAACACTAGGACTAGTATCAGCATTTTTAGGTATTGGTGGCGGCCCGCTAAATCTCGTTGTCTTATACTACTTCTTTTCCATGGACTCTAAGACGGCAGCCCTCAATTCGCTATATATCATCTTCTTTTCTCAGACGGCGAGCTTAATAAACACGGTCGTACGTGGCACAGTGCCAGAGTTTAGCTGGCAGGTACTCATTGCGATGGGCATAGGTGGTGTACTGGGTGGTTTACTTGGCCGAAACATAAGTGCCAATCTCACTAATAAAGGCGTCAATCGACTCTTTCTTATGATATTAACCGTTATAATGTTTATAAGTTGTTATAATCTTGCAAGGTGCTTTATATGAATGAATATACCACACCAACAACATCCTCATCGCCCGCATAAATGATAAAGGCGTCGAACTCAACTCACTTATTTATGGTGGTGAAGAGTACATATGACAAGCGGGTAAGGAATGGCCACGCAGCGCACCGGTCTGTTGCCCGTGGTGTGGAGCGATAGACGGCATGGCTTTGCGCGTGACGCCGAACATATCCTAATTTTTAAAGGTGATGACACAATGATGCCTTCTCTATCTGTGGAAAGTGACGATTTGCGTTGGTCACGGCCATTTGTGCTATCAGCGCACTATGAACTTTGTGCAAATACACTTAAGCTAACTTACAAGATTGCAAATACCGGCATGGAGTCACGCCCTTACAGTTTGGCTTTCACCCGGGCTTTTTGGCACCTAAGGGTAGTATTATACGCGCTGAAAAAAAGAGAGTTTTCGGGTGGCGTTGATACCTTACCTATTAGGTATGGCACTTTCGATAACGACAGCATATGTCTAGAGAATCCAAAATCAAGCTGGTTTACTCTAGAGTGAGCAGATGGTCGTGGCGTTATTGTTGATACACGTGTTTTTGGCTATGTCTTGCTTTGGGGGCGTTCCGGGCGATACACCTTTTGTCTGTATAGAGCCATGGACGGGCTACCCTAGCGAGGGCGATATGTTTGAGCGCCCTGGTGTTATAATTTATTAGACCCTAAGGAAGATTTTGACTGCACCCTCAAGATGACGTTTAAATGATGTGGTTCATCTAGTCGCTTCATCATAACTACGATATTATGCCTTACGAAGAACAGGCCAATATAAAAACGAGGTAGCTATACCCAGTTTTTGTCCCTCTCAATGTCACAATTTTACCACAGAAAGACCTCTAAAAAAAGACTGGTATTAAATTAGATTCCTGTTAGTATGGAGGTGTAAAGAAATAGATGTTCTCATCTAGGGAGGTTAAAGTGAATGGAACCTAC
>CAZXIB010000012.1:0-15333 GCA_964639815.1 uncultured Thomasclavelia sp.
TTACCGATAACGATATGCATGTTTTCACCTCACTTATTTCATTCTAGAAAACTTAGGACGACTATGCAAGGAAGTCTGCTATAATAGCTCTGGAGTACGCAAATGCCATTTTTAGCTGAAGTAGAACTATTTACGGGGCCTCTCGATTTGATGTTACATCTGATTCGTGAGAATAAGCTCGACATATTCGATTTAGATATGAATGTCCTCTGTGATGAGTACTTGGCTTATATTGCCAAGCTAGAGGACTTAGAACTAGAGGTTGAAAGCGAATACCTCGTTGAACTAGCGACTCTAATAGAATATAAGTCCAAGCGCCTATTACCCAAGAATACTGATGAGATTGAAGATGGCTATGAAGAAGACCCACGCGATGCTTTAGTAAAGCGCCTATTAGAATACGAACGCTATAAACAAGCTGCTAAATCACTATTAGAGGGCTATGAAGATAGAGCTATGACCATAGCGAAGCCAATAAGTGACTTACAACCTTATAAGGACGATGAAGTAGAAGCCTATGACGGCAATGTCAGTGAACTACTTAGAGCCATGGGCAAGGTATTAAGAAGACTGCAACTAGCTAGACCCGTTACTACCAAGTATGCCAAAAAGGAAGTGTCAATCGATGAGCGATTACTGGCGATTCGGGCTAAACTTCGCTATCTAAGCGATGACTTCGTGTTTGATGAACTAATTGATGAAGAAGACGGGCCTGAAGAATTTGTCGTCACTTTCTTGGCTGTTTTAGAACTTATAAAAGATAGCGTACTTGATTTTGAGATTACGCCAGATGATGTGATTCATCTAAAGAGGAGGCATTAATGATAGAGGAAGCTTATACATATGAGATGAGCGAAGCGGAGAAGAAAGCCTTTGATAGTAGGGCAAGTCTTGTCACTGCTGTTAGAAAGCTAGATGGCGTGGATGATAGAGCCATTATCGAAGGGCTATTATACGTCGTTGGCGAAGAAGGGGTTAAAGTAGAGCAGTTAGCCATGGCTACCGATAAGCCCCATGAAGTCATCATGGACATCCTCAAAGACATCAAGAAACGCTATGATGATTCTTCTTTCGGTATTGAGCTTGTCAACTATGGTGGCTCCTATAAATTCTTAAGCAAGACATCTGTATATCCCTATGTCGCTAAACTCTTAAACCTCACTAAAGCCAATAGCTTATCACAAAGTGCCCTAGAGACGCTTTCCATCATAGCTTATAAACAACCTATCACCCGCATTGAGATTGAAGAATTACGTGGTGTAGGTTGTGATATGATGCTCAGAAAACTTACCGCCCGTGGCCTTATAAGAGAGGCAGGCCGCTCTGAAGCGCCTGGTCGTCCTATTCTTTTTGAAGTGACAGAAGACTTCCTAGATAGTTTTAAGCTAGCCAGTTTAGAAGATTTGCCAGAGCTACCAAGCTATGAAATCGATGAAGAGAGTGAGAATCTGTTTACCGAATGATAGATAGATATAGTAGTCCCGAGTGGAAAGACCTCTGGTCTGATGAGAATAGATATCGCAAGTTTCTCGAAGTAGAACTAGCGTCTTTGAAAGCCTTTAGTGCCATTGGCGTCATACCCAAAGAAGATGTTGAAGCTATAGTCAAAAAGGCGGATTTTGAAGCTACTAGGGTAGAAGAAATAGAAAAAGAGACCCATCATGATGTCATCGCCTTTACTAGAGCAGTAGGCGAAAGACTTGGCCCAGAGAAAAAATGGTTTCACTATGGACTCACTTCGACTGATGTCGTCGATACGGCTTATGGCTTGTTGTATAAAGAGGCTAATGTTTTAATATTAAAGGATATTGATGCCTTTTTAGAGGTTTTAAAAAAGAAGGCTATAACTTATAAGGACACGCCCTGTATCGGTAGAACACACGGCATTCACGCTGAAATCACTTCCTTTGGCCTAAAATTTGCCCTATTTTATGATGAGGTCATGCGTGACAAAGAAAGATTTTTAGCGGCACGGAAAAATATCGAAGTTGGAAAAATCTCGGGAGCAGTCGGTAACTTTGCCAATACTGGCCCGGAAGTACAAGACTTGGCTTGTGGATATTTAGGTCTTGGTAGCGTTCGTATATCAACACAGGTATTGCAACGCGACCGCCACATCGAATACTTTAACGCCTTAGCTACTATCGCCGCTACTTTAGAGAAGGTGGCTTTAGAGATAAGACACCTACAACGCACTGAGGTAGGGGAAGTAAATGAGTTCTTCCACAAGGGTCAAAAAGGCTCTAGTGCCATGCCCCATAAACAAAATCCTATAGGTAGCGAAAACATCTGCGGTTTATCGCGTGTCGTTAGGTCTTATGCCAGTGCTGCACTTAGCGATGACGCTCTTTGGCATGAGCGTGATATATCACATTCTAGTACCGAACGTATCATTGGCCCAGATGCGACGACCCTTATAAGTTACATGATACGACGGATGACAAATATCATCGATAAGTTGATTGTTCATGAGGGCAGGATGTTAGAAAACATATATGCCACAAATGGGGTTATATATTCAGGAAGACTTCTTAATACACTGGTTGCTAGGGGGCTGAGTCGCGAAGAGGCCTATGATACCATTCAACCCTTAGCCTTAAAGGCTTATAACGATAGCGAGGACTTCAAAGCTCTAATCAAAAATAGTGAAGTTAGTAAGTATCTAGATGAAAAAGAAATCGAAGCTAACTTCGATCCCATGTATTATCTGCGTTATGTCGATGCGATATTAGATAGAGTCTTTAAAGACCGCTAATCAGCGACAATCTCATGCAATAAGATATTGTGCTCACGGTCAGGACCCACCGACAACATCGATACCTTGATGCCAGTAAAGTTTTCGATATACTTCACGTATTCTTGACATTCTATAGGCAAATCATTGAAGCTACGGACATTACTGATGTCCTTTTTCCATCCTTTGAAGTACTTATAGACAGGTCTTAACCTATGATAAGCAGCAATTGTCGCGGGGATATCGTGTAATACTTCCCCATCTTTTTCATACGCTATACACACTGGTATCTCTTCTAGCTCACTTAAGATGTCAAGTTTTGTAAGGACGATGTCACTAAGACCGTTGATACGACAGGCTTGTTTTAAAACGACCAAATCAAGCCACCCGACACGACGTTTTCTTCCTGTTGTCGATCCATACTCATTGCCTTTCGCACAGAGCATATCGCCTACCTCATCAAAAAGCTCGGTGACAAAAGGGCCTTCACCAACACGGGTCGAATATGCCTTACAGACACCGATGATGTATTTGAGCTTGGATGGTGCTATGGCAGCACCGGCAATTACTCCACCAATAGTTGGGTTACTGGAAGTTACATAAGGGTAGCTACCATAGTCGATATCGAGCATATTGGCTTGTGCGCCTTCAAAGAGGATATTCTTATTTTCGGCTAGAGCGATGTTTAGCTCATTACTTGAACTTGCCATAAGGGGTAGCAATTTTTCTCTAATTGGCTTAAACATCTCTAAGAGTTCATCTAAGTCATAGGGTTGTGTGCCATATATTTTAGTTAGGATTTCGTTTTTTATATTTAAGGCGTTTTCTAGACGCTCCTTGAAGTAGCTATAATCTACAAGGTCGCCAACTCTGAGACCAATTCTTGTATACTTGTCGGCATAACAGGGCCCAATACCACGCTTAGTAGTACCAATCTTGGCCTTAGAAAGTTGAATCTCTTGTAGTTCGTCTAGTTTTATGTGATAAGGCATGATGAGATGAGCGCGGTCTGATATCCTTAAGCGGTCGACATTGATACCGTTGTTTTTTAAGACCTCCATCTCTTCAAGTAAGACAAAGGGGTCGATGACGACACCGCTAGCGATAAGACACTTAGCTCTATCTGAAAGGATGCCCGAAGGCAAGAGATGCAAGACAATCTTTTTACCATCGACAACGATGGTGTGACCAGCGTTATTACCACCTTGAAAACGCACGACATAGTCCATTTTTTTGGCTAATAGGTCGACGATTTTACCTTTTCCTTCGTCGCCCCATTGGCAACCAACCACTACATAACCAGGCATATTTTTACCTCCCTCAAGAGCATAACATATGTAAACCAATCGTGGTATCATGATAAGGAAAAAAGAAGGAGTATTTATGACAAATTGTAATCATAATTGTGGTGGTTGTGGTATTGACTGTGGCGAGCGCGTCGAGAAAGGGCCGCTACCTTCCACGGATATAAAACGCATCATTGGCGTCCTCTCTGGAAAAGGTGGGGTAGGAAAGTCGATGGTATCAGGTCTATTAGCTGTAACATTAGCTAAAAAGGGCTACAAGGTCGGCGTATTAGATGCCGATATAACTGGCCCTAGCATCCCTAAAATCTTTGGTATATCCGAAGAGACAATGGGGGATGATGAGGGTATCTACCCCAGTAAATCACATAAGCTTGATATCGCCTTGGCTCCGGTTAATACGATGCTAGAAGATGAGGATACCCCTGTTATCTGGAAGGGGCCACTACTTAGCAGTATGGTCAAACAATTCTATACTGATGTTTATTGGGAAAAGCTCGACTACCTCATCATCGATATGCCACCGGGCACATCAGATATCGCTTTAACGGTCTTACAAGACATTCCTGTCGATGGTCTAGTTATGGTGACTGGTGCCTCTGCTCTTATCAACATGGTCGTCGCCAAGACCATCAATATGGCCAAGATGACTAAGACCCCTATCTTAGGACTTGTCGAAAATATGGCCTTTGTAAGATGTCCTGATTGTGGTAAGGAAATAAAGATATACCCCGAAGATGTCGCCAAGAAAGCGGCCGAAAAATATAGCCTAGAAATACTAGCAAGACTTCCCTTAGACCCTTGCCTTGCCACATTAGCAGATAGTGGCGCAATCGAGGATTATGAGGGCGAAGATTTACTGCGACTTGTCGAAGTCATCGATATTGGTAAAATATAACTATGAGCACCAAGATATTGATAGCGGACGATGAGGCCAAGATTCGCAAACTGGTCTGCAAGTACGCTGAACATGAGGGTTACGAGATTATTGAAGCTGCTGATGGTAAGGAAGCTTATGACCTTGCCATCAAGAATGATGTCCAGCTTTTGATACTAGATGTCATGATGCCTGAACTTGATGGCTTTGAAGCCTATAAAAAGATTAGAGAAGTCAAGGAAGTGCCTTGTATCTTTTTGACAGCCCTCAACGAGGAGTATAACCGCATCTATGGCTTTGATGTCGGGGCTGATGATTATGTGTCTAAGCCTTTTTCGACAGGTGAGCTAATGAGACGAGTAAGCGTCATCTTAAAACGTTACAATTTAAATGCTACTTCACGCATTACTGTTGCGGGTATTGTCATTGACGAGGATGCTCATACCGTCAGTATCGATGGTGAACTAAAGACTATGTCGCTAAAGGAATATGACCTTTTATTGCACCTCATCAAAAATCAAGGTGTAGCCTTGACCAGAGAAAACCTTTTAGAGAAGGTCTGGGGCTATGGCTACTTTAAGGATGATAGGACGCTAGACACTCATATCAAACTATTACGGCGAACTTTAGGTCCTTATGCTGGCTACATAACGACGATAAGAGGCGTCGGTTATCGTTTTGAAAAACAAGCTTAAACACTTCAAGTTCAGTATGACCACTAGTCTATTAGTGGTCTTACTAGTCTTCATGGTCTGTGCCTTTGGCATCATCTATATCTTTCAGATATATATGCTAGAGGACTTTTATGAGTTCAATATCTTTAATAATATAGGTTCTATCGCTTCTGGCATTGAAAGTGAGATGCTGGAGGGAAGTAGTGACTTTGTGAGTTTAGCCAACGAATACGCCGCAGATGATGACAATATCTGTGTCCTCATCACAAAGTTTGATGATGATGGAAGTTTAAGCCTTTATGCCTCTGAAGTCGATGGTCTGGCTTGCACGCTATACTACCTCAGTGATAGCCAGATAGTGTCATTACAAGAAGACACGGCATCGGTTGGTGGAAGTGCCAATTATCAAATTGAGCAGCTATTACGTATAGGCATGCAGCACTCAGGTATCATTCGTATGGCCATGCGCAATGTCAGCCTGTCCGATGGTGAATATGCTGTCATGGTATCGTATCATACCCAAAGCCTTATCTCTTTGACCGGTACCATCCAAGCACAGTTTTTCTTTGTCATCGGTTTTGTCGCTATCTTTGTCTTTGTCCTGGCTTTATCTTTCTCAATAATCTTTGTCAAACCACTTAAGAAGATAAACGACAAGGCTAAGTCTTTGCCAGAGGGGATTTATGATGGCGATGAGATTCAAACGAACATCCAAGAGATGTACGATATAAATAAGACCCTCAAAGAGTCCTGCCTTGCCATAAAACAGGCTGACACCGCCCGTAAGGAACTCTTGTCTAATGTCTCACACGACTTACGCACACCACTTACTATGATTGTTGGTTATGGCGAGATGATGATAGACTTTGATGAAGAGAAGAATGATGACAATATCAACCTTATCATCGATGAAGCTAAGCGTCTATCAAACCTTGTCAACGATTTACTAGACCTATCTAAGGCGGAACTGGGTCGACTCGATCTCAATGTCTCTGATATAAAACTCAACGACTTTTTAACTTCTGTCTATAACCAATATCGTATCTACTTAGAAAACCAAAATATCAAGTTTGATATTGAACTTGATAAGGATATTAACTGTGCCATTGATGAAGCTAGGATGCGCCAAGTCCTCTATAACTTCATTAATAACGCCATGAACTACAATGATAGAGCTGATGCCGTTATCAAATTATCGTCAGTATACGAAAATGATGCGTGTATTATAAGCGTCCATGATAATGGAAGGGGCATAGCTAGCGAAGACTTAGAAAAGATATGGCATCGCTATTACAAGGTTGACAAGGAACACAAGCGCCAGGTTATCGGCAGTGGTATTGGTCTTTCGCTTGCTAAGATGATATTAGAGGCCCATGGCCTAGAATATGGCGTGGAATCAGAGCTTGGCGAATATAGCCGCTTCTGGTTTAAAGTAAAAGCCATATCCAAAGATGTCCGACAATAATAAAAGGCCCAAAGGGAATTTTTCGTCTTCTTGTGACTAGTCCATAGAAAGTCGCAAAGATAGAGCTTATCAAAATAGCCAACCATAGACCATAGACATCACTAAAGAGTGCTCCAATACTAATAAGGAGCAAGTCGCCCATACCCATGTAGCGAAAGCATACAGCGATAAAGGCTATAAGGACGACAATGATATCAGCAAAGTCGAAGGATAGCGGTTTAAAAGCTAAGATTACAAGTGCATAGATGACGATATCACGCAGATTGAGGGTGTAGGAGGCAAAGTCAGACTTAGCCATGGCAAGACAGGGAGTGGCTAGCGCATATAAAAAAGGGTCTAGCAAAAGTAGTAGTGGCACTAACTTAAAGCGATACTCTTTGTGTGATAGCTGTGCTAGAATTATTAGGGCTATGACCAAGGTTTCCATCACTATCTATAAGTACTGTATGGTCATTTGTCCTAGGAGATATAAATGAAAAATTACTTGAAAGGCGTCTTATGTGGTATAGGTGGGGTCATACCTGGCCTATCTGGCAGTGTCTTGCTTGTCATCTTCGGTCTTTATGAAAAGACCATTACGGCCATTGGCACCCTCTTTAAAGATATTAAGGGTAATATCAAGTTTTTAGTACCGATTCTTTTAGGCTTTGCGACTGGCATCGTCTTATTTTCTAAAGTTATCGACATAGCTTTAGAGAAAGCGGAAATACTGACTAGGTACTGTTTTTTAGGACTGATTTTAGGGACACTACCAACCTTTTATAGAGAAGTGGCAAAGTACGGCTTTAACCGCAAGTACTATATCAATACTCTCATCGCCATAATAGTTGGTCTATGCCTTTTCTATCTTGGTGGTGGCATATCTTTAGCTAGTTTGAAGGGAAGCGTTTTAGGCTCTTTTATTATAGGTTGTGTATCTGCCTTGGCTAGTATCGTGCCAGGTCTTGATAGTGCTTCAACCTTATCAGCTCTAGGCCTATATGAGACATATATAAGTGCTTTAGCTTCACTTGATTTTACAGTACTAATACCAGCAGGACTGGGACTTGGGGCAGCTGCCTTAATTCTTTCATATTTTATGCATAAACTGCTTGAAAGATGCTATACAGCGACATTTGCTAGTATATTTGGTTTATTCATAGTCATGGCTCCAAAGGTCTTGACTACTGATTGTATTGCCAGTTTTGGCGCTAATTTAGAAACTATTGGCTATATCGCTATTGCCACAGTTGGCTTTATGGCCTCTTATTACTTCGGCGACATCAAAGGCCATAACGCCAAGATAAGAGCTCTACTTAAAAGAACGGAAACTAAAAGTTAAAAGTTAATTATAGAAAAAGGAGAGAACAATGAAAGACTTAAAGGGAACAAAGACAGAAAAGAACTTACTTGAAGCATTCGCTGGCGAATCTCAGGCTCGCAACAAGTACACATTTTATGCCTCTAAGGCCAAAAAAGAGGGATATGAGCAGATTGCTGAGATTTTTAGTCTCACTGCCGCTAACGAGAAGGAACACGCTGAACTTTGGTTTAAGGCCTTACACGGAGGTGCTGTACCATCGACTATCGAAAACTTAAAAGATGCCGCTGGTGGTGAAAACTACGAGTGGACGGATATGTATAAGCGTATGGCCAGGGAGGCCAAAGAAGAGGGCTTTGATGCCATTGCCGAGCAGATGGAAGGTGTTGCCGCTATTGAGAAACACCATGAAGAGCGATACCTAGCATTACTTTCCAACATCGAAGCCGGTAGAGTATTTGATAGAGAAGAAGAGGTGACTTGGGTCTGCCGCAATTGTGGCCATGTCCACAGAGGTAAGAGCGCGCCCAGTGTCTGTCCCGTTTGCGCTCACGCTAGAGCTTATTTTGAGCTATTGAGCGAGAATTATTGATGGCCTTAGAGATACGCAGTAGCGTTGATTACAGTGCCTATAAACCATATTTCAATAGTCTTCGATACTACTATCGTAAGACCTTAAAGGTCTTAGACCAGCAGAGAAACTTTGAAGTCAACCTAATATTAGTTGATGATGAGGTTATTCATAAGTATAATAAAAAGTATCGCCACATCGATCGACCGACTGATGTCTTAAGTTTTGCCGCTATTGATGACCCTGAACATCAAGAAGACGATCCGTATCTGGGAGATATTTTGGTGAGTCTTGATGCCGTTAAAAGACAGGCTATTGAATATGATCACAGTGAGAAAAGAGAACTCTGCTTCTTATTTGTCCATGGGTTACTACACTGTTTGGGATATGACCATATGAGTAAAGATGATGAGGAAGTCATGTTTGGCTATCAAGACAAGATTCTAGGAGGTCTGCGTTGAAGAAGTTCGCCAATGCCTTCCGTGGACTGCTAGTAGCCCTTAGCCACAAAGATGTGGCTATACAGGCAATACTAGCTATTGGCACCGTCATCTTAGGGTTCATTTTAAATCTAGACATTATTGAATGGATGGTAGTTATAGTCTGTATTGCCTTAGTTCTTTTAGCCGAGATGGTCAATACTTGTATCGAGAACTTATGTGACATCGTTGAACCAAAATATGATAAGCGTATCAAAGACATCAAAGATTTAGCAGCAGGGGCTGTTTTAGTAACGGCTATTTTTGCCTTTGCCGTAGCAATCATCATCGTTTTAAGGAGGTTATAAGTGAAGTATCAAGCTTTGATAGAAGAAGCCTTTAAGGCTATGGCCAATGCCTATACACCCTATAGTCACTACAATGTCGGAGCCTGTGTCTTGTGTAAAGATGGCAAGACCTTTAAGGGTTGTAATATCGAAAATGCCTCATATGGGGCCACTAATTGTGGTGAGAGAACGGCTATCTTTGCCGCTTATGCCGGTGGTTATCGCAAAGAAGATATCGAGGCCATCGCCATCGTCTCTGATGGTTATAGAATCGCTGCCCCCTGTGGTATTTGTCGACAAGTCTTAGCTGAACTTATTAGTCACGATACACCAATCATCCTGTCTAATGGTAAAGAAACGATTGAGACTAATGTGAAGGAGCTATTACCAATGCACTTTGATAGCTCTGATGTCTTAGAGAAGTTGGGATGAAAAGTGGTTTTGTAGCTTTGATGGGTCGACCGAATGTTGGCAAGTCTTCTTTATTAAATGCCCTAGTAGGCGATGACTTAGCCATCACTTCAGCCAAGGCCCAGACGACAAGAAATGCCATCCTAGGTATTGTAAGACATGACGATGATGAGATTATCTTCATTGATACACCCGGCATTCATAAGCCTCGCACAGAACTTGGCACCAACATGAACAAGGAAGCTTATGGTCAGGCTGAAGGAGCTGATTTAATATACTACCTAATCGACGCCAAGAAAGGTCTTACTGATAGTGATGAGCGAATACTAAGACGTCTTAAGAAGTTAGAGATACCAATCTTCTTGATTATAAATAAAATCGACCTCATAAAGAGCGATGTCTTGGCTGGTCTATTAGCTACCATCGCTAAAGATTACGACTTTGCCGAGTACATACCGATAAGCGCAAAAGATAAAGACAATCTAGATGAGCTGCTGAGGACGACAGTGGATTACTTTACTGGCGAAACTAAATATTATCCCAATGATTATAAGACCAATATCTCGACTCCTTTTAGAGTCAAGGAGATTATTCGCCAGAAGCTACTTGAGCTCACTGACCAAGAGATACCACATCTTGTCGCTGTTACTATTGATACTCTAGATGAAAAAGACAAGAAGGTTCTAATTGAGGCAACCATCGTTTGTAATAAAGACTCGCACAAGGCCATCATTATAGGCCACAGTGGCTCTAAGCTTAGAGCCATCAATATGTCGGCCAGTAAAGAGCTTAAGAAGCTCTTTGGAAAGAAGGTTTATCTCAGCCTCTTTGTCAAGGTCAAAGAAGGTTGGATAGACCGCCAAAAAGACCTCTTAGACCTCGGATATGGCCGCTACGAGTAAGACACGGGGCTATATATTAACTAGTGAGGCTTATCGGGATGCCGATGTCATGATAAAAGTCTTGACGGAAGACTATGGTCTATTGACATTTATCGCTAAAGGGGCAAGAAAACTACAAAGTAAAAATGCTGCAAGTATCTTACCCTATACGGTAGCCGATATATATTTTGCCTATAAAGAAGGCAAGGACATCTTTGCCTTACAAAAAGCTGAGGCAATCGCTATCCATCACAGTAATGATTTGCCTACGATGACAGCACTCAGCCTAATAAGTAAGCTTACATTAGAAGCTTATGATACGGAGTATTTTAAAGTTTTATATAGAGAAGTCTTACAAGCGCTTGAAGATTTAAAAGTCGATATGGTTGTGGCTATCGCTCTATACATGGTTAAGCTTAGTAAACTTTTAGGTTTTGCAGCCTATGTCGATGGCTGTGTTATTTGTGATACTAAGAAAGTAACGACCTTTTCGATAAGTCATGGTGGTCTATTATGCGAGCGGCATAGAAAAGAAGAAATGCCCCAAGATGTCGAGGTACTTCGTCGTATTCGCTATATCAATAAGATGGATAGTAGCCACCTAAAGGATTTAGTCGATATGGGATTTTCTATTGATGACTTAAAACTTATAGGACGCTTTTATTATCGACATACAGGTTATGACAAGCGAGCCTTTGACTTCTTCGTACAGACGATAGATATTTATAAGCGGCCTTGATATAATATGGACGTTTAGGAGATAGATATGAGTCAATACAGTTTTGAGGAGATTGTCAATCATTTAAAGAGCACTGGTTACGTCTACCAAGGCTCAGAGATATATGGTGGCCTAGCAAATAGCTGGGACTTTGGTATTTTGGGTAGTGAACTAAAGAAAAACATCAAAGATTTATGGTGGAAAGAGTTCATTCAAAAAGACCCTAATAATGTCGGTATCGATGCCGCCATTATAATGAACCCTAAGACTTGGGAAGCCTCTGGCCACCTCAAGGGTTTCAGTGATTTGATGATTGACTGCAAGGCTTGTAAGTCGCGTTTTAGAGCCGATCAAATGATTGAAAATGCCACGGGGATAGCAGTAGAAGGCAAGAGTTCTGAAGAGTTAATAGCCCTAATCAAAGAACATAACGTCCTTTGTCCCAAGTGTGGTAAACAAGACTTCACAGAGCCTAGGCCCTTTAATCTCATGTTTAAGACATTTATTGGCACCCTTGAAGATAATAAGTCGACAGTCTATTTAAGGCCTGAGACCTGTCAGGGCATCTTTGTCGATTTCCAGAATGTTTTACGTACTTCAAGAAGAAAACTGCCCTTTGGGATAGGCCAGATTGGTAAGGCTTTCCGCAACGAGATAACACCGGGTAACTTTATCTTTAGAACGCGTGAGTTTGAACAGATGGAGCTTGAATTCTTTTATAGTCCAAGTGATAAGACTGATTGGTATCGCTATTGGGTTGATACCTGTGTAGGCTTTGTTAAGCGTTTGGGCATAAAAGAAGAGAACTTACGCGTTAGAGAACACGCTAAAGAGGAATTAGCCTTCTATTCACGAGGCACCAGTGACATCGAGTATGCCTTTCCCTTTACAGATTGGGGAGAGGTCTGGGGCATAGCCGATAGAACAGACTATGACCTCAGCAAGCACCAAGAATACTCTGGTAAGTCAATGACTTATCTTGACCCTGTAACAAATGAGACTTATATACCCTACGTCATTGAGCCCAGTGTTGGTGTCGAAAGATTACTTTTGATGTGTGTTTGTGATAGCTATGACATCGAAGATTTAGGTGATGACAAAAGGACTATCATGCACTTACACCCAGCTATCGCGCCAATCAAGGCTTCTATTTTACCCCTTAGTAAGAAACTAAAGGAAGAGGCTATGTCCATCTATAGTGATTTAGCCGAGGAATTCCGCGTTGAATACGATGATTCAGGTTCAATTGGCAAACGTTATCGTCGTGCTGATGCCATAGGCACACCATTTTGTATAACCTATGACTTTGATAGTGTCGATGATGGTAAAGTAACCATCCGTGACCGTGACACCATGGCCCAAGAGCGTATTGCCATAAACGATATCAAGGCCTATATCAAAGAGCGAATTAAATTTTGATGAGGATAGACGAAAAAGTCATTGAAGAGATAAGAAATAGTGCTAGTATCAGTCAGGTTATAAGCCAGTACATCCCCATAACTAAAAAGGGACGCAATTACGTGGCTGTCTGTCCTTTTCATGATGACCATAACCCTTCAATGTCGATATCAGAAGATAAGCGGATATATAAGTGCTTCGTCTGTGGTAGTGGCGGCAATGTCTTCACCTTTGTAAAAAACTATACCAAGTGTTCCTTTATAGAGGCTGTCGTTAAGGTGTCTGAGATTATAGGTAAACCAATTAGTATCGACTATCAAAAACCTAAAATAGTCTCGCCTTATAAGCCCTATCACGACCTTTTAGCCGACAGTATTTCCTTTTCGACTTATGCTCTAGCTTCTAAAGAGGGTGTTGTCGCCAAGGATTATCTCATTAAAAGAGGTCTGGACAAAGACATTATCGACTACTTCGATATCGGATACATGCCTAAAAACGACTTACTTATCAAGTATCTGCGTGAAAAAGGGCATAACGATGAAGATATCGAAAAGGTGGGTTTGGGTCGTTTTGGCGACTATGGCATGTATAACATCTTTGCCGGTCGCATTACCTTTCCCATCCACGATAGCTATGGTAACGCCATTGCCTATACAGCGCGGGCGATAGAAGGCGAGAATATGGCTAAGTACATCAATACACAAGAAACCCTTATCTATCACAAGGGCGAGGTTGTCTATAACTATCACCGGGCCTATGATGAGGCTAAGCGGGCTGGACGTTTGTTTATCTGTGAAGGTGTTATGGATGTCATTGCCTTAAAGCGAGCTGATATCGGAAATGCTGTTGCAACTCTTGGCACGGCCTGTACCAAAGAGCAGCTAAAGCTATGTGTTAGGGCAACGCGCCATATCGTCTTTTTTTACGATGGAGATGACGCCGGTCAAACAGCGACCATGAAGGCGGTGGAGTTAGCGATGTCCTTAGGTTATAGCCCTAATGTCATCTTTAACGAGACGGGGAAGGATCCGGATGAAATAATAAATACAGGCAAAGCCAAGGCTTTAAAAGACCTAGTATCCAAGGAGAGAAGTGGTATCGAATTTGCCTTTGCATACTATAAAAAAATCTATCCCTTTGATAGCTACGCTAATAAGAAGGCTTATATGCGAAAGTTATCGTCTCTTATTTCTCTCATTAGAGATGATTACGATAGAGATAACTTCTACCATGAGCTAACCTCGATTACTGGTCTACCACTTGAAAATGAAAAGCCAGCCAAAATTGAGTATAATATTAGAACTGGGGCAACTTTTACCCCCAAACGCTTTTCCTTAGATGGTCTTACTAAGGCTGAGTACACCATCTTGCTTCAGATGATGGACTCTGCTCAAGCAGTCGAAGTATACCGCAAGGAACTGGGCGCTCTATATACCGATAGGGCTGAGCGGATGGCTCAGTTAATTATCGACGAATATCGCCAATGGGGAGACTTTGATATCGCTAGACTACAAGATAGTAACGCTGATAAAAAGGTCATTTCTGACTTAAGTCAAGTCGCTATATCTGATGAAATAGGTGGCACTTATAAAGAAGATATCTTCCGCGGAGCGATAGAAAAGATTAAAATCGAGATTAAACAAGACTACAAACGTGACTTAGAAAAGCGTATAAAGGTCGGTGAACAGCTGGGCGAAGACACCAGCGCCATTATGGAAGAACTAAAAGAATTGATACAAGAAATTAGGAGGTAAACTAAATGGCCATTGATGTAAAGGACATCATGACTCTAGATGAACTAAAAGAGCTCTTGCGCCATATCTATAAAGAAGAGGGCAGCATCCAACAAAAAGACATCATTGATGCGTTAGACCACTTCGATGTTGATGACAGCGACATTGAAAGCTTTTATGATTGGCTGGCCGAAGAGGGCATTGACATGAATGTAACGGAAGATGAGGAAAGCTTTGAGATAGAGGCTGGCGAACACTTTGAAGATGAGGGCAGTGAAAACACTGAGGAAACTGAAGCTCCTGTTACTGTAACGTATTCATCAATTACTGATAGTGACTTAGCCCACTCTAAGGTCAATGACCCCGTCAAGATGTATCTAAAGGAGATAGGTAGAGTGAATCTACTTACCGCCGAACAAGAAACTGAAATCGCTAAGCGCATCGAGGCTGGTGATGAAGAGGCTAAGAAGATACTTATATCAGCTAACCTGAGACTAGTTG
>CAZXIB010000013.1:0-4189 GCA_964639815.1 uncultured Thomasclavelia sp.
TCTGCTGGTACGCCCATTCCTTTTTTAATGCCATCAAGGCCAGCAGCTAAGCATACAGCTAAAGCAAGATAAGGATTACAACTGGGGTCAGGACAACGTAGCTCTACACGCGTAGAATCACCACGCGAAGAAGGTATTCTAATAAGAGCACTCCTATTAGATGCCGACCAAGCTACATAACATGGTGCCTCATATCCCGGTACTAGGCGTTTATATGAATTAACTAAAGGATTAGTTACTGCCACCATGCCCTTGATATGGGCAAAGATGCCACCGATGAAGTGATAGGCTGTATCCGATAGGCCATGTAGTCCATTCAAATCGACAAAGGCATTCTTACCATCCTTAAACAGTGACATATTGACATGCATTCCCGAGCCATTAATGCCATAAATAGGCTTTGGCATAAAGGTGGCATGAAGACCATGCCTTTGAGCATAGGTCTTAACTGTCAGCTCAAAGGTTTTGATGTTGTCGGCAGCTTTTAGGGCGTCGGCATATTTAAAGTCAATCTCATGTTGGCCTTCAGCTACTTCATGATGACTGGCTTCTATCTCAAAGCCCATCTCCTCTAGAGCTAGACAAATATCACGTCTAACTGTCTCACCATTATCAATGGGGTTTAAATCGAAGTAACTGCCCTCATCATGAGTGATTGTAGTTGGTCGTCCTTGACCATCGGTCTGAAATAAGAAGAATTCACATTCTGGCCCAACATTGAAGGTATAGCCCATCTCAGCAGCTTCAGCCAATACGCGTTTTAAAGCGCCACGAGGGTCACCTATAAATGGCGTACCATCTGGGTTATAGATCGAGCATATGAGGCGAGCAACCTTACCCTCTTTTGGTTGCCATGGGAATACCACAAAAGTATCTAAATCTGGATATAGATATTGATCTGATTCATTGATACGGACAAAACCTTCAATTGAACTGCCATCAATCATTATTTGATTGTTCAGTGCCTTTTCAATCTGGGATGCGGTAATAGCTACGTTCTTTAACGTACCAAAGACGTCAGTAAACTGTAGTCTAATAAACTTGATGTCATCCTCTTTTACCATGCGAATGATGTGCTCTTTTGTGTACTTAGCCATGATGGAATCTCCTTTCAAACATAGGGGAAAATAGAGAAAGACGCCCTGTGTGCACAGAGACGCCGAGCTATCTTGTTGGGGTCATTGTAGTTTAGCGCTAATATATTGTCAACACGCTATTCGTCAAAAACAAGTTCAGCAACATGTGCACCAAGTGGCTTTCTGCACTTCAGCACATGGCCTAATTATGCGGAACGATTATCAAAGAGCCAATCACATGTTTTATCTGTAGCTTTGCCATCACAGGCACTCATGAATCTCTCGATAAATATTTTCCGTTTTTCATACTCCATGTTTTCATTTCTTATGGCCGTGATTAATTCATCGCAAGTACATGCTACATCGCCATAGATGTATTCTTCAAACTCATAGTATAGTCCACGTCCATTTCGATATTCTTCTAAATCGTATGTAAAGTATATAATCGGCTTATTCAAAAGAGCATATTCAAAGATTACTGATGAATAATCGGTTATTAAGATATCAGCTATTACGAGTAGTTCATTGATTTCTCTTTCACCTGATAAATCGATATAAAAGTCTGGGTAAGACTTGATATATTTTGTGAAGGTATCACTTTTCTTGAGGTTGTTATAAAGGGCGGGATGCCATTTGAATACAAAGATATATTCGCCATTAAATTCTTTATACAACCTTTCGAAGTTGAGTCTAGAGAAATCATAACTAGCTTCTTCTGCCCTTAGTCCTCTATATGTCGGGGCAAATAAAATAATCTTCTTTCCCTTAAGTACAGGATACTTTTGATAAAGTCTTTCTTTTATGCTTTGGTGTATGCTCTTATCAAAAAAGATGTCTGTCCTGGGGACTCCTGTTGCCTTAACCTTATCTAGCGAGATGCCAAAAGCTTCGGCATACTTATCGCGTATACTCTCAGAACTTGTAATTACCTTAGTATACTTTTTATAGCCTTTATGAATCTTGATGTTTTCTGTTCCCTTTGCCCGACTATAGCCAAACTTCTTATAGGCCCCACACGCATGCCAGAGTTGGCAAATCTCCTGCCCTTTTTTGGGTCTAACATATGAGGTATAGCGAAAATAGTCTTCTAGTAAGATATATTTTGCCGTAGCAAAATCATAAATCATTTTATTGAATTTCTTTATGCTTATTATGTCGCGACGGTCGCTTTTTAGATAACTTGTTTTTAGATATTGCTTATCATTTAAATGATTCCAAACAAAGGCCAAATTTCCTTCTAAGCTTCCACGAACATCCGATATAAACAAGACTTTATTTTCTTTGACGTTTGTTGTGAAGCGAAAAACCTCATATAGTATGGAGAAATATATACGGATTACACATCGCCATCCATATTTAATGAAGCTCATTTATTGCTCCTATTTTATCGCCAAAAATTAATTGCAGTACACGGTCAGTAGACTTGCCATCCCGATAAGTGAAGTTGCGCTCGACAAAACCACTAAGTTTCTCTTCTTCAAAATCGTCTTGTTCAAGGGCGGTTAGCAATTCCTGAATATTCTTTACTATTTTTCCAGGAACTATGGTCTCATATGGTTCATAGAAGCCTCTATCTGCTACATATGATTCTAAGTCAAACGCATAAAATAACATCGGCTTATTTAAAAGACTCATCTCATAAATAACCGAAGAATAATCCGTTATTAAGACATCAGTGATAAAGAGAATGTCATTTACTTCTCTGTATTCACTGGCATCTATAAAGACATCAGCATACTCTTGCGGTATATTTACCGCATCCGAAATAAAGGGATGCATCTTAATAATCATGACTGAATTGGACTTCTTTAAATATTCGCCCACCTTACTGTAATTAAACATATGCGTCGGAAAATAGGCGGACTTAGCGCCGCCCCCTCTAAAAGTGGGGGCATATAAGATTACGCGTTTGGCCTTTTTGGCCAAAGGGAACTGCTCATACATCTTCTTCGTAGTTTCTTTTTTAAAGTTTTCATCGAAAAAGATATCCGTGCGCGGAACACCCACCGGATAAAACCTTGACCTATCAAGGGCAAAGGCTTCTGAGTAATGTTTGACAACCAACTCCGAACTTACCGGAACATGGGTATAGCACTTGTGATCTAAAGTATTAAAGGCTGGAGAACCTGATGCCTTAATGCGCTCAAAGCCTACCGTTTTGAATGCTCCACAGGCATGCCACAACTGTACGACTTTAACTTCTGGGTCATACTTTAACTTATATATCTCAGGTTGGTAATCATCCATAAATATATAGTCAGATGTCGCAAGATAATATACGAAATGGAATTTCTCTTTTAGTGAGCGATACTCTTTTAAGCTCGCCTTGAAGTTAAAATGAATGTCAAACTGCTTATCAATGCCCAGTTCCACCATTCTATCGTATACAAACTTCTCATTGCCACCAATCTCGCCACGAGAATCAGAAGTAAAAAGAATGCGATTGCCCTTTTTGTGGTAATGAGAATTGATAATTTTAAATAACGAGCAGAAGACTCTGTCACGGATAAGGCGAAGTCTGGCCTTGTGGCGACGTTTTAAGTTTTCTACCCATATGACAAGAATGTGCTTACTTTTTTCGGGGATATGATATTGTACTTCCAAAAAGAAGTTATACGTTTTTTCATCAAGACGCGAAAAAGCATGAAAATAATTCTCTGCCGATTTATCGACCATGAATTCCATATTGGCCTCTGTCGCTTTGTATAAGTACATGAAGTCGTATAATTCATCAGAAACAGTAGCTCTTACGACATTTCCTGTCTCATCTTCAACTCCTATATACCAATGACCATCAGTAATAGGCTGACCACTGTTACAACCAAACATCATGGCATTTGCGCTAAATCTTTGGCCATCCCACGATTCTATGAACAAAACAATTCTCTCTTTAGTTTTATCGTTTATAAAAAAAATATTCTTTGATGGTGTTGCAATACTACAAATACCATCAATACTAAACACACTGCGATGAAAGGCTACATGTTCTAATATAAACTTATTCATTAGCACAACCCCCCTCTTAAATACTCTGTTTCGTATTATTAATACCACTTACAAAGCTACCATCGACACCTAAAGTTAAATGTTTGCCTACCGTATTGATTATTCTT
>CAZXIB010000013.1:4289-15242 GCA_964639815.1 uncultured Thomasclavelia sp.
ATAGTCCAAGATAACCTGTTGTGGCAATTACAATCTTCATTTTAGATACTCACTTTCGAAAGATAACTGATTGCCAGTCAGTCGATTAATCCTAGCACATCTATATAGCAATTACAACCTGCCTAAACTCCTGTCGAAGACTGTTATCAATGCTCATTTAAAACCTTTTCAAAAAAGTTTACTACATCGGCTGTATAGCCGATGCTTTTTGGCTTACTAATCATCTGGTCTTTAAATGCTGTTAATTTGTAGGGGTCTGAGAGGTTCTTTTCGATCGCCATCATCAATTCCTGCGGGTCTTTAGCAATCACACCGGGAACACATTCCTTATAGTCTATATAAACATCTCTATTTTTCATGTATGTATCATAATCAAAGGTATAGAAGTACATCGGCTTATCAAGCATCGCGACCTCAAAGACAACGGCTGAATAATCAAGTATCACAGCATCCGCCCAAAAACAAACCTCAACAGTAGAAAAAGACTTATCCACTATGACATTTTCATTTTGGATGGTGATATCACTAAGCGGATGGAACTTTACCACTAGATTGTATTTATCAAAGTCTATGGTCTCAACAAGTCTTTCTGTGGCGGCTTTTAGACTTTCTTCTTTTAGTTCATCATCTTCTTTGCGGAAGGTGGGCGCATACACGATGGTCTTTTTATCTTTTAGCTTTGGATAGCGTGATAATATCGCCTCTTTTTTTCTCTCAATGTATTCTGTATCACTTAATAGGTCAAGTCTTGGCAGTGGCATAACAACGATCTGTTCTAAAGACACATCAAAACCTTCGGCAAAATGCCGACTACAAAGCTCGCTACTTGAAAACACATAGCTATAGTTTCTGTGCATACGCATGGTCTTTGCCAGAGATTTCTTTGTGCCCTCTGCCTTATCTAAAATACTATAGCCAAATTTCTTCATAGCACCAAGGGCATGCCACATCTGTATTACGATTAGACTTTTGCGCTGATGTAAAATAGATACAGCAATGCAATACGAATCCAAAACCACCACCTCAGAAGTTGCGATATGATACATCTGGCGTAGCATATGAAAACAGTAGCCTATCTTCTCTAGGAAACTCTTGCCTATCATCTTGGTAAGAGCGACCTGTTTATATTCAGGGCGACGTCTTTTCATCTCGTTTATGACAAGGTCAAAGTCAGTCGGCAAAGCATCGCTCTGTCTTGAGATATAGGTAATCTTTCTTTTTACAGGTAGTAACTTAAAGATACAGTATAGGCCATTTAGTATAGTTATCAGGACTTTTATCAGTTTTTCTTGCATATAATTACGACTTCCAAGTTTTACTCTTTATAACGCTTTACTGTTTTACCTGACGAAAAAGATGGTGATTGTTTAACTGCACCAATCCTTCTCTATAAGTTTTCTATCGCTCTTTTTGAAAAAATGTCAGAAATCTATCCCAGAATCCCTCTTTTCCGTCTATGATAAGGCGATTTTGGAAATTCTTTTCGTTTTCTTCTTTTCTTTGTTTGGCGTTTAAAGTATTCAAATAATCCAAATACTCCGAATAGTTATTAGCGACTGTATCTACATCTCCATACTCTTTGACTTCGCCATCCTCAATCCATAAGGCTGTATCACAAAACTCTTTTACTTGGGGAAGAGAATGGGAAACAAAGATAATGGTCTTTTCGGCCTTCTTCAGTTCTCGCATCTTACCAAGACATTTATTGGCAAAACCCTTATCGCCTACCGATAAGGCTTCATCAACAATAAAGATATCTGGGTCAAGGCAGAGATTAATAGAAAAGCCCAAACGAGACTTCATACCACTGGAGTACTTTTTGACTGGCTGATAGAGAAACTCACCAAGTTCAGAAAAGTCAGCAACTCTTTCAATAATCTCTTTTACTTTTTGCGGTCTAAGTCCAAGTAGTGCGCCTTTTAGTTCAATATTCTCTAAGCCAGTGAGTTGATTATTAAGACCGGTGTTTATGGCGATTAGAGCCTGCTCTCCATTTACGACCATCTCTCCTTCATCGACCTCAGTGATACCAGCTAGTATTGTTGCCATCGTTGATTTACCTGAGCCATTAGTACCTAAGATTCCAACTACTTCACCTTTTTTAATCTTAAAACTGACGCTCTTTAAGGCATAAAATCTCTTGCCTTTAAATTTCTTTTTATCGCCTACTAATTTATATATCTTCGAAACATTTCGAAATTCGATTGCGTATTCTTTCATGGTACACACCTATACTAAATCCATAAACTTAGTTTTGAATTTATACATAATTGTACTTCCTACCCAGAATAAGCCAATTGTCCACACCCAAAAAACTAGCATCTGCTTCCAATAAAAGAAGATACCTTCATGGAAAAAGAAACAATCTTTATAGCCACATACCAGATAATAGATGGGATTTAGCTTCATGACGATTTGTAAGCTATAGGGAAGACGTTCAATGTCCCATAGAATCGGTGTCAAATACAACAAGAGTCTCATGCAGGCAAGGATTAATTTCCTCGTGTCTCTCGCGAGCATATTGAGTACAGAAGTTGTCAGTGACAAAGAGATACTGAAAAATATAGCGCAGATAAAATAATAGATGAGCTCAAACCAGTGAAGTGAAGGCAGATGGCCATTGACAGAAAGAAAGATAATGACAATAACCATCAGACAAATATGGTTAAAAGCCTCTTTTAGGACAACTGTGGCCGGTAAGATGCTTACCGGAAACTTCATCTTCGTTATAATGCCGATTTTTTGATAGATGGCATTACACCCATTAGTGATGCAGGGGCTGATGAAAAACCATATCACCATGCCTCCTAAAAGCCACGAAAGAAAATCAACACCGTTAACCTCGCTTCTCTTAAAGACAAAGCCAAAGACGAACCAATAAGTCGCCACTTGAATTACAGGATTGGCAAAATTCCAAAAAATGCCAAGTTTACTGTCGCGCATATCGGCCAGTATTTCATACTTCGCTATCGCAAATATCCGATATATATTACTTACATTTTCTCGTATAACATAGCTAACGCCTTTAAACATACGCCACCCCTTATTCATCCCAAATCATTATCGTCTTGCCATACATCTTGTGGATGTCTGTCTCAAAGGCTTCTATGATGTCTTTTATACTGCGGACATGTATCTTAGCTCCTACTATCCTTTCGAGATAATCGATGATGTCAGGGTGCTTTTTGTATAGACTAAGAACCCCTTCGTAGTCTTTTCTACCACTTCGGCTACTTCCTTTTACGGTTAGTCCTTTTTCTAAAATCATGCGCGTATTCATAGGGATAGGCTCCTCTGAGACACCCATGATACTAATCATACCTTCAGGGCGAATGTGGTCTATAATCTGACCAATAGCACTAGATGAACCAACACCACCTACACATTCAAAGGCATGGTCAATCGCTACATCATCGCTGACACTTGTAATTTCATAGGTTTCATCGGCAAAGGTAAAGTCGGCCATCTTATGGCGATGTTTGCCAAAGATGATTACTTTACTGTCGGAAAACGTCTTCTTTAAAAGTAATGCCGTAATATAGGCGACATTACCATCGCCCCATACTCCTATCCGTTCTCGTGACGAGTGGGCACAACTGTCAAACCTACTAATAGCGTGAAAGCTTACACTCACAAGTTCGGTAAAGGCCCCTACAAAGGGTTCCATATCCGGCAACTTTAATAAACGGTCAGGTTTTGTCGCGACAAACTCGCGCATAAAACCATCTTCACCACTACCACAAAATCTACTAGTAGGAAGATAATTTTCCGCGATTACTGCACTTGCTTCTTCAGGAAGATTTGGTATCATTACAACATTTTCGCCAACTCGAAAGGTATTAGTGGGGTCATGAATAACTCTTCCTATCCCCTCGTGGATAAGGGCCATAGGTAACTTCTTTTTTAGAACTTCCTTATTTCTTTTGCCTTGGTAATACCGCTGATCGGCATTACAAATAGACAGATGCGTAGGTCGTACAAGGACTTGACTATCATCTAAATCAAGCGTCTTAAAAACAGCTTCAAACTGCCTTGGGCGCTTGAGTTGATACACTGTATTGAGCACGCCTAGTCACTCCCCAGGATTGCCTCTGCTACCCGCAAATCATGTGCATATGTAATTTTTATATTAGAGACATCACCTTCTACTAAGTAGACAGGTTCATTTTTTAATACATATATCTTGCAGGCATCAGTAAGAGTACGACGTTCCTCATCGGAAAGACTCTCATATATCTCTCTTAATCTTTGCGCTTTAAAGGACTGTGGTGTTTGTCCTTGATACATCATTTTACGCTCTGGGATACTATTAATAAAACGACCATCGCCACTTTCTACTATCGTATCAGAAGCCGGTATAACGGTATTGCAAGCTCCGTATTCTTTAGCGTATTTAATGTTTTCTTCAATCATTCTGTAAGTTACAAAGGGGCGAACTGAATCGTGAGTAACAATTATCGTATCCTCAGTCAACTTACCTGTTTCTTCTATATATCTAATGGCATTCATAATGGTTTCGTTGCGGGTATCTCCCCCCTCGACTACGACAATCCTATCCTGCTCTTTGATGTATTTGTCTATTATGCCTTTTGTATAGGCGAGCCACTGTTTTGGTGGCAAAACGATTATTTGATAAAAGTCAGGGCTGACAATAAATTTTTCAACGGTATGTATCAAGATTGGACGTCCTGCGACCTCCAGAAATTGCTTTGGTTTATCGCTGTTTCCCATCCGGGTGCCCTGCCCTCCGGCAAGTACAACAGCATATATCTGCTTTTCCATTACATTTTCTCCTTTAGTATACAAAGTCAAAGTCGACTCTGTTTTACTCATAAGAATGGTAGTAAGTCACTAGTTGTTTGTCAAGCGTGGCAAAAACAGCAATCTTGGGTGTCATTTTCGTATAGGCGGGGTTATGCGAACAATTCGCCTCTTTATTGAAGACCTAGCACTAATGCCATATGCCAGCTGGTAACGTCGGATTAGTTATCTAATATCTTCTGCTCGATGAAATGCGCGACGCCATCTTCGTCATTGGTTTTATCTAAGACGATATCGGATATCTGTTTAGTCGTATCGATTCCATTTTTCATGCAAACGCCAATCCCGCTAAACTGTAACATTCCATCATCATTTGAAGCATCTCCAAAAGCCATCACTTCCTCAGAAGATATAGAATGTAGTTCACAATACTTTTTTAGAGCATTTGCTTTGTCTGTCTTCTTATGGGCAAATTCAAGCATCGTAGGTTGTGTTTTGAATACTTTATAATCAGCATTATTGCGTTCAATATACTCATTAGCATACGATTCTACCTTATCAACCACATCTAGGGGCGTACGATAAAGTATCTTTGCGTTATCCTGGGCATATAGTTCACTGGGACTTTTTGCCACTACAACTTCTTTCCCGTTTCTTGCCATGGCCATTTTCATGCCCTCGTCCATACGCAAGGACTTCATGATACTGCCTTCATAGATAAAGGGATTCAAATCAAACACACTCATCATGTCGATGATGTCTTTCATCCACTCCTTTTTCAAAAGATAAAACGTGAAAAGCTCTTTAAGGTTTTCGTCCCATAATTCAGCTCCATTCATGCCTATTAGCAAATCAAAAGACACATCTAGATTCCATCTTGTTCGAGATCGCCTTAGGTCATCTACTGGTCTTCCACTAGCTAACCCAAACTGGATGCCTTGATGATGTAGTTTTCGGATAACTTCTTTTGTTCGACCAGTCATCTCTCTAGCTTCATTCACCAAGGTTCCATCGATATCGCAGACAACTAGCTTAACATCTTTAAAATTGTAAACCTTCTCCATAACTTTCCCCTATACTGTCTCTTGAATATTTCCAGGACACACAGCATCCCCTTGTCTATACGTATCACTAATGACTCCTTAAAAAGATTCGAACACCTTTATATATAAGCCATCACTATTCTTAAGTATACATATCGTTCGCCGATTTTAAACAGCGTTATCATAATATTCGGCCAAGATATTCTCTATCGCATATAGTGGTAAATTCAAAAGCCCTTCTTCCTTTTTATAGTTAGCCATTGAAGAGCGGACAGCGAGTTCTGGTTTGAATCGCTCGCGGTAGGTCTTAAGACTTTTGGCTCTGAGATTCACTTCCGCTTTTACTTCAATAGGAATGATTCCTTCACCAGTATCGACGATAAAGTCAATCTCACAAGAACCTCTATCGTTTGTGTAATAGTAAAGTCCTAGGTCTTTGATTGTCTGTAGTTGCTGGCAAACATATTGTTCAGTCAAGGCTCCTTTAAATTCCGTAAAGAGGTCATCACCATTAATAAGTACGCTCTGGTGTAGACCTGTCAAACAGCTCAAAAGTCCAACATCGACCAAAAACAGTTTAAAAGCCTTTAAGTCTTCATAAGCCTTTAATGGCTTGCCTACTGCATTTACACGAATTATTTTATGCACTAGTCCACAATCAAAAAGCCACATGATGGCCGTTTCATATTCTCTTGCCCTAGCGCCTTCACGGACAAGACCATAAATGAATTTCTTATTCTCCTTAGCGAGTTGTGAAGGAATACTATGCCAAAGCATACGTAATTTTGGGACGATTTCGTATGGTGCGTGTTTTGAAAAATCTTGTTCATAGGTGGCAAGTATTCTCTTTTGAATATCGCGAACCTCATTGAAATCCCTACTATCCACAAAACTTTTAACAGCTTCAGGCATACCACCGACAAAATAGTAGTACTTTAACGCATCGATATAAGTCTGCCGAAAGTTAGTAATCATTTCATAATCTCTACTTTTGAGCAAATCAGCAAAGCGCTCATTGCCAGTAGCCATTAGAAACTCACTATACGATAGCGGATAGAGTTTTAAGATATCGACCTTGCCAACTGGAAATGATGTGCCTTCGTGTAAAGCGATTCCTAAAAGAGAACCGGCACATATAATATGATACTGTGGCGCGTTTTCACAAAAGTATTTAAGAGAAGTAAGAGCTCTAGGCACTTCTTGAACCTCGTCAAATATCAACAAAGTATTCTCTGGGTCAATTTTACGTCCGACATACAACTCTAGACCCATGATTATACGGTCTGTATCTAAGTTCTCGGCAAAAAGATTTGCCACTTTTGCGTTGATGTCAAAATTGATATAGACAGTATCGGCATAGGCTTGTTTACCAAACTCTTGCATCAACCAAGTTTTGCCGACTTGCCTTGCCCCTTCAATTATTAATGGCTTGCGATGCTTACTGTTTTTCCACTTATACAGTTTCTCAATTGCAATTCGGTACATACTCCTCCGTGTTCAAATCATTGATAGTATATCGTCGTATGCCAAAAATTACAATGTAAATTTGTGTATCAATGCCACTTTTTACAGCGAACTTTGTGAATACTCTTTGTAAAAAGACGCATTCTTTCGATAATGCAGCCTTTATTGTCTTGCACATTTCATCATAGACCCCTTTCTAAGTCTTTGCGTCTTCATCTAATTAACCGGATGTAGACATACGGCATTGCCACACAAAATTCTGCACGACGCCTACTTTATTAATAGCAATTCGAATTTCTATTCAGTCTTGAAATACCTCTTATCAGCACCTCTTCCAACCGCAATTATCAAGCCATCATCGCACATTTGCTTTGCAATGATGTATGCTCTTGTCTTTTTGATGTTCAACAAATCCATAATTTCTGCTTCTGTTATCTGTCCATTACTAGAAACAAAGTCTAGAATCTGCTCCTTCTGGCCTGTTAGATCAATCTTTCCATGTGAAGGCGCGACATTCATATTAGGCAAAATCAATTTGAAGGTGTTGTGCGTCACTTCAATACGGGGTTGTGCTAAGCAGTTATCATACGCTTTATAAATTCTTCGTATACCAGTGCCATATGCCTCAATAAGTTTTAGGCAATGAAATACTTCGGCTAAGTTCTTATTTCTGGGTTGCGAGATACCACTAAGAATATCTTCCGCCGTTAAACCCGGATGCAGTCCGCCGATAGAAATAAACTCCATTTGCTGGTCATTGATATTGATGATGATGCTTCCACTGAAGCTGTAATCACGATGGGCAACCGAATTCAGCAGGGCTTCACGCAGAGCGTCTTCAGGATAATCCGATTTCTCTATGCGCTCAAGCCCTTGAAATTTAGAGTATATACGATTGTTAAGCTTGATGTAACTAAAGGCCTCATCAAGTTGCTTGAGTATTGAACCTTTAAATTCTTTGTTGTCCTTGAAAGTAGTATTCTGATTATCATCAAACACCGCAACCTTTATTGTGTGCTGACATTGGTCAGACATAAGCAGTGCTAAATTTGTAAATAATCTGTCGTCCTTATGAGCCATTCCTAGGGCCAAATATTCTTCTTGCGAAAATTCGATACCATAACGCTCAAATGTTCTAGCAGCGGAAGTAAAAGTCAAATCCTGTATGAGCGAGCGCATGGTTTCAAAGTCATCCCCATCGCTTTCCTTAATCATTTGTCGAATCTGCTCATTTGACGCCTGCACGCTTGAAGTTCCCTGTCTTACATAAACACCACTTGGTTTCAGTCCCTTTGAACGCAGATAGTATGGTTTATTACTTCCTTCACTTATCGTAATATTTACGACATTATTATCCTGAATGGTATATTTCACAAACATCGTTACATCAGGAACAATAGCATCACGAATACCGTTTGTGATTCGCGTATACTCCTCATCTACATTATCAAGCCCCACTGCATTTCCCTTGTTATCGATGCCTATATAGAGAACTCCACCATCAGTGTTTGCAAAGGCAACGACCTCTTTATATGTTTCTTCCGTAAATACAGTCTTGAATTCAATATTTTCTGTTTCGTGAAGCATATTGTCAGGTCCTCCCGGTGAAATATATCTATAGATATGATTATGCTTTTTTTAAAATTGTCAACGATAAGTATGAATATTCGGTGAATATTCACTATTATAGGTAAATAAGTGAATGTAGAGCTGAGGCTTGTGAAAAAGCGGCAGTTGTCCTACTACCGCTTAGCGATTGCATCATGCCTTTGTATTAGGTTTATTTGCCTCCGGCGAAGTTATACAGCATCTTCTCCCTCAGGTCGTTTACATCTACACCCAAAACCTCAGCTATCTTGTAGGCAAAGGGATATGGGGTAGCAGGACCCTGACTTGTAATTATGTTGTCATCAGCCACGGCTACATCGTCCACGAAAATACCTCCAGTAAGCTTTTCGGCGTAGCCTATGTAGCCAGTAACGCGCTTCCCATCAATGACGCCGGCCTCTGCTAACACCAAGGTCCCTGAGCACATGGCGGAGATGTATTTGCCTTCTTTATTAAAATATTTAACCATTTCAATCGCCTGAGGGTTCTCCCTGAGGTTAGCACCACCTGGTCTGCCACCCGGAAGCACTAGCACATCGTAATCTTCGACCTCAGGCCCAAAGAATCTTTCAGCACGTACCTTTATGCCGTGCATGCCTGTCACAAATTCTTCGCCAAAATGAAAGGTATGACACTCTATGCCAGCCCTTCTAAGTATATCGACTATAGTAACAGTCTCTCCTTCTTCAAAGCCTGTGGCCATCAATACAGCTACTTTTTTCATACTAGCAAACCTCCCTAAAAGCGTTGCTATATACCATTCTGGACTTCACTGCCGCACTATCACCGCCCAATGCATCCACCAAGGCATAGGCGAAGGCATAGGTTGTAGCCGGGCCTCTGCTGGTTATGAGATTATCGTCCCTAACTACTATGTTCTCTAAATACTTGCCTGTGCTAATTTTCTTATCATAACCTACATAGGCTGTATAGTGGCGTTCATCTAGAAGTCCAGCTCGCTCTAGTGCTATTGGCGCAGCACAGATGGCAGCCACAAACTTACCATCTCTATTCATGCTTTTCAGGATATCCATTACCCTATCACTATCTCTGAGGTTTGTTGCCCCGGGTAAGCCACCGGGTAGTATAACCATATCGTACGTTAGTGAGGCAGTGTCCACATCCTCTATGACAAGATCACACTCAACCTCGATATCATGAGAACCTTTTACAACTTTCGAAAAGCCAACAATATCGCAAGTTATACCAGCCCTACGGAGTATATCGACGATAGTCAGGGCCTCGCCTTCTTCAAATCCCGGTGCCAAAAGAAGGGCAGCGCATTTAGTTTCTTCCATGGTAATACCTCCTAAATCACTCGCAGAAGTAACACTTACCTCTGCTTGTCTTCCGTATTATATGTACTGCATAAGTTTCGCGCTAGGGATTTTCAAATTCTGAAAAAGACGATATGATTTTTGTAATTTAAGGGAGGTAAACCTGTGATTTACGGGAAAATACCGGTGCTATTTCTCAGTGCCATCTCTAGCGAAAGACGTGGCTCAATCAACAGCACTATCGCCGAGTATATACTAGAACACCTAGATGAGGTAAAAGGTATGGGCATACTTGAGTTGGCGCAGTCTTGCTATGTATCAGCCAGCTCTATCACACGCTTTTGCAGAGATATCGGTTTTAATACCTATGCGGAACTAAGAGATGTGCTTGAATCATCGCAACTAGAGTTCCAGAAGATATCATCCGAAGAATCACCTAAGTCTAGAATCGCCGATACCACAAAGATAATCACCAATAGTATAAATGCCGTTAGTGGCGATATCGATATTACAAAATTACACAAACTGTGCTCAGAACTAACTAGTTACCGTGAGGTCGCTGCCTTTGGATTACTAAAGGCTCAAGCTGCCGCAGTTAGCCTTCAATGCGACCTTATGATGCAAGGCAAACAAATCTATACAAATATCTCCTATCCCCAGCAGATAGAGTATATAGGCTCAGTAGGTTCAGATGGGCTTGTAATAATATTCTCCTGTACCGGCTCTTACTTTGAATATCAAGACTTCAGGTCTATGTCCAGAGCCTTTATGGCGCCTCGCATTTGGATGATTTCTGGCGA
>CAZXIB010000014.1:0-14689 GCA_964639815.1 uncultured Thomasclavelia sp.
CAGATAAAGTGTAGCCAGAGATAGTGTCTTCTTTGTGATTTAAGAGTCGGTCAATGGTATGAATAACTAGTTTCTTTCCAAAGGACTCAATATAGGCTATATCTTCTGTGACATATTCTAGAATGAACTGCTTTTGCTCAATTTGTATGGTTTTAACTTGTCGGCCCATCTGCAAAGACAAGCCCAGCGCATCAGTGAAAGCAGCTACAAACTCTTCTTCATTAAATGGCTTTATTAAAAAGCTATAACACTTCACATCACGATAAGCTAAAAGTTCTTCACCTGCCAAGGCCGTTTCAAAGATGATGGGTGTGTATTTATATTGTGGTAAGTCGCGTATTTGCCTTGCAAGGCTTGTTCCTTTATAGTCTTCTAATTGGATATCGAGGATGAAAAGCGAGATGTCATTAGCTTTGGCATACTTTAGAGCTTCACTAGCTGATGCAACAGAGTGTACTTCAAGGTCTTGTGAAATATTATCGATATAACTTACAATCTTCTTTACTGCGCTTACATTATCTTCTACTAGTAGCACCTTACGCATGTCTTCTCACCACCTCTATCGTTTACTTGTTTAGTTTATCTGTCTTTTACACAAACAGTCAAACAGTAAAATCAAGACTGTAGTTGTCGTGATAGATAGCCACTGTGATTAGATAAAGCCTTTAACTGCCATCTTGTCCATCTCTAAGTAGTCTTATGATTATCGACAATAGAAAAAGGGTTCTTGCCTACATCAGTTCGCTTTGTCGCGTTGCGTAAAGGTATTCGTCGATTGTGTTTATAATCCTGTCTTCAATAAGTGCGACTGGCTCGTTTTCCAAAAGCCCCTCGCGAACTTTCGTATACTGGATTGGCATGAACTGGCTTAGGAGATTCAAAGGGATTCCGATTGTACAGAGATTTTCGATTAGACGATTAAGAGCGTCCTCCACTTCTGGTACAGGCATATAGTATCTGCAACGATCGGAGAAAGAATACTTTCTCTTAAGTCGCAGTTCCCATTCATTGCCTTGGTAATGTTTTCGCCAGTACTTATCGTTTTTTAGCATCGCTTCATCAAGTACTTCGGCAAATCTACTTGGCTGCATATCACTTCCAAAAAGTAGCTCTTTTTCGATATGTTCTAAGGCAAACACCGCTTCGCGCATGGCAAATGTGAGTCCTGGTCCAACCTTAAGTATGCCAACGCCATCCTCTATGAGTTCGCGCAGTTTAATCTTTGTCTGATAATCTGTCGAATGACCTTCAAATACAAGAGTCGGATAGTCCTTGATTGATGCCATGAGGTCTTTTGCCTTGTCTCGTTCATATTCTGTACAACCACTGTCCTTTTCCTCAACACCTGGCTGGACTACAACACCGATTACGCGATTCCACACTTCTTCTCCAAGGCCCGCCTTAACAAATGCCGCTTCAAATGCCGCAACCGTATTTTTAAAATCTTTGACTTTCGTTACTTGTACTCCGTTATCTTCGACACCGATTGCCCCGCCTGGTATAGGAACTTCACTTCCAATTATATAAACTGGTGGGATGGCATCTGGTTCATCTTCTAATAGTTTTCTATATGTCTCTTCCGCAACTTGTGCTAGTCTTGCACCACGGCTTGCGATAATCTCATCAGAAAGACGGGTGTCAGGACTATCGCTTCCTAGTTTCATACTTGTATCTATATGAATTTTAGTAAAGCCAGCTTTTACATAGTGACGTATCAACTCTTCCGCATCGGCCATGGCTTCTTCTTCATTTTTTTTGGCAAATGTAAGTGGGCCAAGATGATCTCCGCCTAAGAATAGCTTAGTTTGGTCGAAGCCGACATTCTTAGCGATATCAAGCACAAAGTCCTTGAAATCTTTTGGCTTCATACCAGTATAGCCACCGTTTTGGTCACACTGATTAGCCGTACTTTCAATAAGGACACAAGAGCCATCAGACATGCCTCTTTTTAGGGCTGCTTCAATTACGAATTTGTTGGCGCTACATACCGAATAGATACCTACTTTTTTACCTTCTTTTTGAAGTTCTACAATTCTTTTTAATGGATTTTGACGCATCTAACTTTCTCCTTTTATTTCTTCATCTTCGGCAGTGCGATGATGTGCAGTATACCAAAGTATAAGCCCACAAGCGTAATAGCTCCACTGAGCACAAGTAAGCCGCCAGAATATTCCTCCACGTAAGCATTTAGTATGACAAGGACGGCGAATAAGATATAGAGAATTGCCAGTGTGATGACCTTGCTTTTTTGCTTGTTTTCGATGATATATCTTAAAGCTGATAGCCGCTTTTCAAAGTCTACATCTTTTACAGGATTCAGCTTCTTTAAAAACACTCTACGAAAAGCGAACTCTGCTAAGGCCATCATTATTGCCCAAGCAATTAGTGCTTGCGTCCATGTGATAAATGTCGCTCCGAACAAAAGTGCTGCAAAAAAGATAATTACAAATCTGTTCTTATAGAATACAGCTGAATTTTCGTTGGCCTTATCAATTAAATATCCTTTCTTTGTCACCATATCATAATAAATGATACGTCCTCTTCTGTCGGTGTATATATTTCTTCCTGACAGGCGAATTTTCTCTGAAGTTCTTGTCGACCTTTTCTTGCTCATGCGTGTCCCTCCTTTTGTGTTTGCGTTATGTCTTTGTGATAGGCTCGTTATTGATTCTTGACCTTTCTCATTATATAATTTAAAAAGTACAAACTCAATTATATCATCAGGGGGAGATATTATGTCATTTAAGACAAGTGAGAATGACTTTGAGCCTTACGGAACATTTTATGATGAACCGATAGATGTAGAGAAACTCAATCTTATAAGTCACGAAATTACTTCGACAGCTAAAAGAATTAATCAGCTATTTGTTTTGGACTGCGAAGCTTATATAGAGTGTCCACAGGGTGCAGCGAGAATCCTCATCAGCGAAACACCTGATGAAGGTACATTTCAAACATATCCTGTAAGACATTTTATAAAGCTTGACCCGGGAGTACATTTTAATCTCATACCCCTCTCTGTCCCTTTAACTTGGAAGCTTATCAGTTCTACAGAACCTGATATCTTTAATCTTTCAATGCCTTACACTTATCAGCCGGTATCTGTGCCATTACATGTCCGTAAGATTATTGATTGCTGGTTTGTGCAGATTGATAAGCCATCAAGTGTTATCAAGGCCGCCAGCAAATCCTATGAGCTACTCTATGTATACGAAGGGGCCATGGATATCACTCTATCCAGTGGCATATATTCCCTGAAAGCACACGACCTCATACTATATCGAACTGACAATCTATCCATCCATATCGAATCATCGTGCTCTTACCTTACGGTAATATTCGATGTGAATCAGAAAAAGACGCTACACATCCTTGAACACTTATTCCACTGCACCAGTGAGATGCAACAGATACTGTGGAAGATACTGATTGAAAGTTTTGAAGATACCTATTACACAAAAACTCTTCTTCTGTGCTATCTTCAAGAGACACTTCTTTTGCTCTTACAGTTTTATGACACAATCAGTCGCAAAACCCTTCTGAATGCAAATCAACCATCGAGAAACAATCTGCTTTCTGAGATTCTCGCCTACATGAATACGAAAATCACTGAACCCGCTACAATCGAAGACATTTGTCGTGAGTTTTATATATCGCGTTCTTCCTTGCAGGCGCTATTCAAAACGCATCTAAACACATCGCCCAAGAACTACCTTATGAACATTAAACTGCAAAAGAGTAAAGAGCTAATCCGCAAAGGTGAATACACGATAAGTGAGATTGCCTACATGTTAGGCTTTAGCTCAATCCACTACTTTTCCCGTCTTTTCAAAAAGTACTTCAATATAACACCCAGTGCTTATCTCAAAAAGATTTCGGAAAATAATACTCTTTCGCAAAACGAGTAATGTTAGTCAGAGACGATTTCTTGGATGCTATAGCGTGAGATTTGAATGACGGTGCTCTTGGCAATCTCTACATCGATGATGTCATTTTTTATCTTTACTATCTTGCCATAGATACCACCACCGAACATAATCCGTGCACCAACACAGATTCCTTCTTGTAGCTTTTTCATCACCTCACGATTTCTCTTCATGTTGCGCGCCGAGATGAAGGTCAATATAATCGCAAAGATACCAATCAACACGCCAACGGTCACACATGTCCAGATAATGACTTCAAAATTCATACTAGCTCCTTTTAAATATATTGTCACAAAAGCAAATACTTTTACTTTCTTAAATATGGATACAAATTGACGCCCTTTACAACGCGATTGACTTCGCCTGTTGGACATGGGTTATCTGGCGTTAAGGATAATGAAAGTGACTTCATCGTCGCCAGCATTTGGGCAAATAAAATATAGTCAAGTCCAAGTTGTACGCTCCCACGGGCATCCTTTATATCATATGTGACAGCATAGTCGACAAGTTCTGCTATCTTCTCATCCATAATACTCATCACCGCGACAATCTTGTTGCCTTTGCGTTGTCCACTCATCTCTTTAATGAGGTCTCTTTCGTATTGTCTAGTGTACGCATCATCACTTAGGTACACGACCGTAAGCGTTGTATCGTCTAGAATCGATTTAGGCCCATGGCGAAAGCCCATTGGCGTATCATACATCGTACATACTTTACCTGCTGTTAGCTCCAACATTTTTAATGCCGACTCTTGTGCGATGCCTTTTAAAGTATTGCTGCCCAGATAGACAATACGCTCAAAAGCAAATTCATCAACTATTTTCTGGGCAATATGGAATTTATTGTCTAAGAAGCCTTGCCCGACATCGGCAATCTTCTTTATTTCATCGATTACATTATCTATATCAGCAAGATGGAAGCACAGATAAGCCGCTAAATACATATTAGTAAAACTAGAAGTCATGGCAAAGCTCTTGTCGTGCGTCTCATCGGTAAGATTTATCGCATAACAGTTCTTCATCGTCTCTGCTCGTTTAGAAAGTTCACCATCCTTATTACATGTAATAAAGAGATGATAGATGTTTTCACATACACTTTCAGCGATATCTACTGCACCTACAGATTCTGGCGAGTTACCAGAACGACCGAAGCTTATAAGAAGAGTTGGTTTGGTATGTGATAGATATGCCTCGGGGCTTGCGACAATGTCCGTTGTGCCATATGATTTTACCTTGTAATCTAAAAGTTTCGCTAGATGTGGGAACAGGGCATTACCAATAAATTCACTCGTACCTGCTCCTGTCAAGATTACATCGTAATCGTCACACGTTATTACTTGATTGATAAACTTCTGAATATCGTCTTTTAGCTCTTTGATTTGTTTACAGGTCTTTTGCCATGTTGGGGGTTGTTGGTAAATCTCTGTCAAAGTAAAGACTGATGAAGTCTTTTGCATTCTCTCTTCTGTGATGCCAAATATCTCACTCATACTTCTTGTTTATTTCCTCCTACCTTTCCTTATGTCAATAAAGGTCGGCATTGCCGACTTGTGTTTATATCGTACAGGTTTAGATACCGTCTTCAGACTCTTGTTTTGTCACCTGTTGGAGTACATATTTAATTATTTGGGTTTTGCCCGTCTCAATAAGCGAATCAACCAGTCCATCAAGGTCATCATTGAATTTGCGGGACAACACAACTTCAACGAGCATTGGAAGGTTAGTTCCTGCCATTACTCGGACATCTTTTCTGTCTCTTGTAAGTTGAGCCGCGACATTAAACGGTGTTCCTCCCATGAGGTCGGTAAAGATTATGATGCCTTCACTATCTTGGAGTTCATCTAGTGCTCCCGAAAGTTCACGCGATAAATCTTCTGTGCTGTATGTTGGCAAGAAATCTACACTGCGGTATGCTTCTTGCTTTCCGGCAATCAGTTCCACAGAACTAGTAAGACCTGAGCCAAAATTGGCATGTCCCGTAACTATTAATCCAATCATAATATATCTCCTGTTTTTCTCTAATTCCTACTGGCTAGTATGTTTATTGCGCCTGAGCTTCATGCAAGTATTTTTCTACAATAGGCATGTAAACGGCTTTGGGGTGAAAACAAGATTTTGCCGTCTGCATGTAAATAAGGGCGTTTTCACCATCACCTAAGTAAGAATACTGTTTTGCAATCATAAAGAGTATCACACCTAGCGCAAAACCATAGTAAAGTTTTGACTCGATGTCTTCAACCATGGCATCGATTAGGTCAGTTCTTTTATTCATCATTACGTCATACGACTCCTCGTTGTAGCGGATAAACTTCTCATCACCAGTATTTCTTATGGCCTCTAGTAAGATGTCAGCATATTTCTCATTTCCCTTTATCAAAAATGTGTGGAAATATGTCTCAAGAAAACTTTTCTTATCTTCGGGGTCTTTGTATTCTTCATTTATCATATGCATTAACATCTTTTCAAACTTATCTTCTTCGCTTGCTATGTAATACACTCTAAGTTTATATAAATCACAGACATACTGACCTAAAAGACGCTGGGACATACTCATATCCGCAATCTTCTCAACTAAATCACTGTCTTTTTTTTCTAGACCCGTGCTTAAACTTCTAAGCTGAAAATTCTTTAAGCCCTGATAAATCAGAAACCCAAGTAGGGCTATCACTACAATGACGATTGTTGTTGTACTCAAAATACCACCTAATCTCTCTTTAATAATATGAGGGAGGGTAAAAATCCCTCCCCCTAATCATAACTCTTTTTAAAAGCGAGCTATTATTCTGTTTACCCAATTACTCCGTTGGGTATTCATACCACTCTACAAGTGGTGTATATCCGCCTGGAATAGTATTTCCGTCAGCGTCCATGGCTTGTGAATCACCTGTCCAGATACCGAAGGCACATCCAACAATACCAACGACAAGAATTAAGATGATACACTTAACCGGTGTCCAACCCCTCTTGATTAGAGCATAGATACCAAGGGTAATCAGAAGTGGAATCATCTTAGGTAAGACGCCATCTAATAGTGCTTGGATATCAATCTGCGTGTCACCTACAATCATACGTACAGTTGTAGAACCATAGTTAGCGATTAAGCTACCGACTACAAAGATACCAAGTATGCTTGCAGCACGGGTGAACTCTCTGGCATTTGAAGTGAATAGAGTAATGGCCTGCGTTCCCAGTCCATAAGACCAGTACATAAGTCCAAAACGCACAACAAACTGCACAACATTGAAGATGATTAAGAATAGGATAGCACCCATAATCTGGCCTTCCATAGCCATGTTGGCAGTTAAACCGGCAGCAATTGGAACCAGTGTCAACCAGAATAGGGCATCACCGATACCGCCTAGAGGACCGGCTGCTGAAATACGTACAGAACGGATAGTCTTGGTATCAGCCTTGTTTTGTTCAAGTGAAAGAACAATGCCCATTACAAATGTCACAAGGAATGGGTGGGTATTGAGGAAGTCTAGGTTATGAGCCATAGAAGCTTTAAGGTCTTCTTTGTTTGTGTGAATCTTTTGTAGACCTGGAAGCATTGACCATAACCAACCACAAGACTGCATTCTCTCATAGTTAAATGATGCCTGCAAGAAACAGGACAACCAAACCATTTTGTTTAATGTCTTTTTATCTAAGCTTGGAGCAGGAGTAAGATCCTGGTATCTTTCTGGAATATTATATGCCATCCTCGTCACCTCCTACATAACCTGCGGCAGAGCCGGCACTTTGTTTAATCTTTGATTGTATTGTGAAGTCATAGATGGCAATAGCAGCACCTACAAAGGCACAGAGAATCAAAGTAGCACCAGATGTTGTTTCATTGGCACTGCAAATCAGCGACATAGCAAAGCCAGCTAATAGGAATCCCCACATCTCGCCAGACATCATGACCTTCATGAGAATGGCAAATCCAACGAATCTCATAGCACCACCAGCGGCATCAAGACCAGCCATTACCCATGAGAACTGATAAGAGAAGTCGGATAGAGTGTTGCCAAGAGCTGAACCACCATATAGACCAGCTACAGCAAGGATACCGAATAGACATCCAAGTACGCCCATTTCCAGTAAGTTGATGTTACGAATACCTTTTACATTTGCCTCTTCAGCATACTGGTCAGCTTTAGCCATCATACCTGACATGAAAGTGAATGTCAGAGTAACAGCATATTGACCAAATACAGCAAATGGAATTGCTAGACCAAGTGCGGCGCCTACACCATCTGCTGTTGCCTCCATGTTGAGTGATATCGCGAAGATAGTCGCCATTATACCACCGAGGATAGCGTTTGGCGGTTGTGCACCACCGATTGGCATACTACCAATCTGAATTAACTGGTATGCACCACCTACTACAATACCGAGCTCAAAGTTACCCAGAATGGCACCGATAATCGGGCAGGTAACGATGGGTTGGTATAAAGACTCTAAGAAGTTGAACTGGTCAATACCCATTATGAAGGCTACTACGAAGACCAGTATCGCCTGGATGATTGAAATCTCCATTTTTTATTCCTTTCTTGTTTTTACTAAACCCTTTAACTAAGTTATTTGAACAATTTGTCGATGCTTTCAGTTGGCGTATCAGGAACACGCTTAATCTCGAGTTCTACGCCTAAATCCTGCAACTTTTTGAAAGTCGCTACATCGTCATCGTCCACTGCAACCGAAGTTGCAACTTGGCGTTTACCATCAGCCATGTGCATGTTGCCGATGTTTACTTTCTTAATCGGCACTCCGCCTTCTACTAGCTTGAGCACATCCTGTGGTGTTTCGCAGATAATCGCAATATGCTGATTCGCAGAAGCTTTATGGATGATGTTGATTGTCTTCTCTAGAGTGAAGAATCTTGTCTGTGCGTATGACGGCGCAGCCATGTTCATAAGACTCTGACGAAACTCATCACCAGCAACCGCATCGTTTGCGACAAGCAGAAGATTTGCTCCTACAACGCCGCACCACTGAGTCGCTACCTGACCGTGAATCAGCCTGTTGTCGATTCGCGTCAGCCGAATATCTGGCATAACATCCCCTCCTTTCCTATTGATTTTCATTCAGCGGACAGTTTCAATTCCTGAATCCCAAGTGATTTCACAAGAGATGCAGGAATAAGCTCTGCTTCAAATCAATTGTATCAAAGTTAAAATCTATTAGTTTGCACTTTTTATGCAACCCTTTGCATTTTTGACCAAATTACTTTGGGCAAACTCACTGCTGAATATTACGCAAAGACAGGGGAAATTCGCTACAGATAAGGGGATGGTAGTGTCATTGTCTTTCTAATATCTTTTCGTTGAGTTCATTGCGCCAATCTAGGAAGGCTTGGTTATTACGGCTTGGATGTACTCTATTTGTAAGTATGACCACTCCTTCTTCCTTACCATAATCCATAAGTATCGAAGTACCGGTAAAGCCCGTGTGATAAAGGGTGTCTTCGCCATACTTCTTATCCCAGCCATAGCTTCTGCCTTTTATATTTGTTCCTAGGATTAGCTTCTTGAAATTATCTTTTATTGGAACATCCTTTTTAAACATAAAACATCTTACAAACTTGGCGACATCTTCTATGGTCGAGAATAGACCAGCACTACCACAGTGCTCTTTCAAAAGATGTCCTTTGCGGTCATGAACCTCACCCCAGATAAGACCACGGTCAGCTGTTATCTCTGTCGGGATGCAGTTTTCCTTATCTTTTATATGGTAGTCGCTTTCATTCATACCAAGTGGCTTTAGGACATGTTCCTTATAGGTAGTGGCTAGGTCTTTGCCATCAATCTTTTCAATTATTAAACCAAGTAATATAAAACCAATATCGGAATAGGTAGTCGCGACACTGGGTTCTTCAACTAGTTCAGTCGCATAGATGCAGTCGATGATGTTTTCCTTAGTGAGTGAGGATTTATCTTTTAAATCAGCTGGTAAGCCACTTTGATGTAGTAATAGATCAGCTACTGTAACTGTAGGATATCTAAAGTCATGTAGAATACTAGAAACTCTATCTTCTAGGCCAAGCTTGCCTTGACCAATAAGCTCGAAGATTCTGGTTGTCGTACATATGACCTTAGTACATGAGGCTAAGTCATAATACATGCCCATCTGTAATGCTCGCTCATTAAAAGGCGTGATAGCACCCATCATACCGACGATGTGATAGTCAACAGTGTTATTGGTAATAAAAGCAGCAGAAATACCAGAAACAATGCCCCTATCTACGGCATCATCTATAGTCTTCTTTATATCTTTTCTATCCATTAAGTTTAGCTATAGCTTCTCTAATCATGCCATCGCAGTCTTCAAAGGTCTTTTCCGCTGTTTCCTTATCGACTTTCGCTTTAGCCATGATGGTGGCAATGGCAACACTTTTACCACTGGCATAAAAGAGTTCTTCAGCTTCTTTGTCGTTCAAATCATTGATAGACTTAATCATGTTTATAGAGCGCCTAATTAGCTTTTCATTGGTAGGCTGAACATTAACCATATAGTTACCATAGACCTTGCCTGTTTTAACCATGACGCCTGTCGATATCATATTGAGCACCATCTTTTGGGAGGTGCCAGCTTTCATGCGAGTAGAACCAGATATAACCTCCGGCCCAACAATCGGGGCAATAGATATATCAGCAACCTTAGCCATCTCACTATCGCCATTACAGGTAACAGCAACCGTAAGGCAACCTTGACTCTTGGCATACTCCAAGGTAGCGATAGTGTATGGTGTACGTCCACTAGCAGCAATACCAACAACAGAATCTAGGGCACATAAATCAATGTCTTTCATGTCTTGAATACCGAGCTCCTTAGAATCTTCAGCCCCTTCAACCGCCTTAAACATAGCCCCTTTCCCACCGGCAATCACGCCAAAGCAATGCTCAGGTGCTAGACCATAAGTAGGTAAGAGTTCTGAGGCATCCATGATACCTAGACGACCAGAACTGCCGGCACCGGTATATATGAGACGACCACCTTTTTTGAACTTCTCTACTATCTTATCGATGGCGAGGGCAATATGGTCTAGCTCTTTTTCAATGGCTAGGGCAACCTTCTTATCCTCTTCATTTATGAGTCTAAGCATCGCGATAGTTGGTAAAGTATCAATATCGGAAGTAGCGAGATTGCGTGTTTCAGTTGTGAGATTATCAATATTTACTTTCATAATTAGAAGTGTTTAATGCGATCGCTATAGTGAGCGTAGATGGCATCATTATCAAAGCCGTCGACGTTTTGCGATTGGAAGACATAAGGTCTTATGCCCTTTTCGACTAAAATCTTAATAGCTTCACCTACTGCGGTATTGAGCAAAACCATTGATGAGATACTACTGGCCGGGCCAGTTTTAATATCCCTGATTTCAAGCATGGCATCACCCTCAGGTACACAGGTATCTAATACCAAGTCAACGCATTCATATAACTTCTTGCCACTGGGGTGACGACTAGATGTGGTTTGGGATTGTTTTAGGTTGGTGACAGCGACGGTATAGATACCTTCTTTTTGGCAACGTAATGCCATTTCAATCGGCATGGCGTTGCGTCCACTATTAGATGAGATAATCATGATGTCACCCTTAGCTATCTTATAAGAGTCAAAGATGATATCACTAACACCACAAAGCTTTTCCATAGCACCTGACCTTTGGGCACCAAAGGCCGTCAGGGTATTGGGGTCTAGTATGGCGTTTACATTACCAAGACCACCAGCTCTGGCAAATAGCTCAATACCAATCATGTGTGAGTGACCTGTACCAAAGGTATGAATGATGTGGTCGCTTTCGATATTCTCGGCAAGCTTTTGTGCTAAAACAGCGATATTTTCTTTGTTTACTTCTTCGGCTATTTCAAGCACTTCAATTATCTTCTTACTGTAAATGTATTCCATTAAATCCTCCCCTCATAACGCGCTAATAAGGCCCTATCTTTATCTCTATCGCCTGTTAAGATTGGTACATCTTCACCATCTTCTTCAATGATTTCAACGACGCGAGCTACGATGGCCTGTCCAATGATATTATTACAGATAGATGATACAGAACATACTTTGGCGACACCATCAGTTGTAAGTAGTGCATCACCATGGGGGCCACAGTTGTCAATGACGACATCGCCATACATGTATAGTTTTTTACCACTGGGATGTCTTGATTCTTCAGCCATGGTATGGGCTGATGATGTGACGACGATGACCTTGTGACCATTTTCTTTGGCTAAGGCGGCAAAGTCGATAACGATTCCGTTAATGCCTGAATTAGAGATGATGATAAAGACATCTTGTGGCCTTATGTCATACAGTTTATATAGGTCGTTAGCGATACCAGGTTTACGCTCAAAGACTTCTGTCTTACTTTGAAAAACGTCTAATGATACTAAACCCTTAGTGACAAAGTCTGAGGTACTCATGATGTGTATGGGAACAAGAGATCCAGGACGACCTGTAATATCAATACCAAGACCTACCGAATGACCACTGCCGAAGATGTGAACGACACCATGCTTCTCCATGCAGTTGGCGATGATTTGAGCCGCTTCTTCCATTGTGTCTTTCTGCGTCTTATATACGCTATCTATAAGCGTAGAAATTTCATCTTTAAATACTGCCGCGTTTATCATCTGACTCTCCCTTCATAAAGACCTGTTAAGCTATTATTGTGCTCATCCGCACCCTTTAAATTGGCCGACAGCAAAACCGGAGCTTCAATTCCGTTTTTCTCATAACAGGCATAAACTTCTGCCGTCAGCATTTGGGCAAGTACATTGGCGATAGTTGAAGAAGTTTGACCTACCTTTACACCCTTTACAGTCATAGCGATATCAGGTTCAGGACTTCCCATATCAAGCCAAACATCGGCGTAGTCTAATAGCTTACCTCCCTCATGAAGCCTTTCAGCTACATCATAAGAGGCCTTATTTATAACGGCAATCACTTTCTGACCCTTGTCCTTATACATCTTAGCCAGCTCAACAAGCACAGGCTCATTACCATATTGACTTACAAGGATAATCATGTCACGTTCATCAAGCTTATAGTGGGCTAGTAATGTCGGTATGATAGAGATGTCTTCATAGATTGAACCATCAGCTATCTTTTTATGATTAATTTCATCGTGTAAATCTAATATATCTACATTCATGCCATGGTAGGGAGCAAGGCCACCAGCTCGGTAGTTGAGTTCATTGACAAACTCATTTCCGTGCTTGGTACCAAATAATTGGATGACACCACCATTTACCATGTGCTCATGAATGATATTGGCGACAGTTTTGATACTTTCGATTTGCGTCGTGTAAGTTTCTTCAATTTGTCTTTTAACTAAGTCAAAGTACTCTTTCTTTACGTCTTTCTTTTCTGACTTAGTATTGTTTTTCTTAAAAGGATTTCTAAATGTTAACTTTGTTTCGCGGTTTTTTCTAGCCTGAATTTCCATCGTTTCCTTGTCGTGAATGTATTTCTTTAGTCGGCGTTCTAGTTTTCCAACTTGGTATGTATCACGTAATATCTCTCTTCCATCAATTAGCTTCAAATAAAGGCTATAAGACTTTTTACGATTGACGTTCCACTCTTCGATAGCAACATACTCTATTTCTTCGATAACCTCTTCCTTGCCCTTTGCATCATAGATGATGATACTGTGATTTGTAAGTTCAAAGACTAAGAAATCCCTGACACCAAACTGGACAATAATGGCAAAAGCAAGTAAGAAAATCCCCATAATAATGGCAATGATTTGACCAAAAAAGACCAAAGCAATACCACATAAAGCAACAATTATCTGGGCATACTTTGGTTTGAAATATATCTTATCTTTAGTGTTAGCTTCATTCATAAAATGCCTCCTGTGAAAAACAGTCTGAAAGCTGCACCAGCAACCCCCAGACTGTTGTCGAGTCTTAAAGAAGACCTTCTTTTTTTAGTCCTTCCATGACATCGACAGCTTCATTAGCTGGCGTGATTCTGGAAGTGACGCTGCCAAAGTGTTCGCAGAGTTTCTTATAAATCTCCGCGTCTTCCTTAGTAGCAGCGATAGTCTTAGTAACCATCTTATAGCTTGTCCCCTGAATTGGAGCAGCTGTTCCCACGTTAAATTCACCAATCTCAAGTCCAGCTTCAACTAGCGCCAGAGCATCACTTGGGAATTTACAGATAACAAACAGTGTATCACTCTCATGTGCCTTCGCATAATCAATTGTCTCTTGGATGGTGAAGACCTTTACCGGGGTTCCTCTAGCAGCCAGTGGCAAAGCCATCTTTTGAATCCGGTCTTGAGCGACGGCATCATTACAGACGATAATTTCTTGAGCACCGATGTGATTCATCCAAGCCGTAGCGACTTGCCCATGAATCAAGCGGCTATCAATACGCATATGTTTAATCATAAAATTACCTCCTTTATTAAAAGAGTTGTATTACTTACTGGCAAATTGCTTCATCAATGTAACGGAGTACTTCAACACACGCTCAGCATTCATTGCCCCGTAGTCAGCCATGTCAATGACACCAACAGGAGCCTTTTGACCATAGCGTTCGTTGACATCATTAAACATGAAGCTAACTTGCGGGCCAAGCAAAATGCAGTCAGGGTTATCGCGATTAACAATCTCCCCTACCTCAGATGAAGAGAAAGCCTCTACGTGGGCAGCGAGACCATGCGCATCAGCAACCTCTTGCATCTTCTTGGCAAGCATGCTGGTGGACATGCCTGCGCTGCAAAACAGGTAAATCTTCTTCATGTATACCTACTATGACACAAATGCACAC